>CAIJME010000140.1 GCA_903821625.1 uncultured Sphingobacteriales bacterium
CATCGGACTCATGCTGCTTCAGTGATTTATAAAGAACCTCATTCAAAAACATGGTGATGGAGCTTTTTACAATATCATAGGGAATGCTGAGGAATACCGGCTGATGCCTTAGCTCTGAAACGCGCTGAATATTTCCGGATGTTTTATGATACACCACCATCTCCAGCAAATGCAAAGGCTGCAAGCTATTCAGCCTGATTTTTGATTTGGGCCTCTTGATCCCATTGATCAGGTACGACTGCAGACCGAATTTCTCAGTAAAAACCTGCACCACCACACTGCTTTCAGAGTAATCAGTGGTTTTAAAAACTATGCCCCTGGTCTTATGCAGCATCGATGATCTTTGGTAAAAATATCAAAACTCCGGTTAGCAGTGCCATGATGGCAGCGATCAGAACCGCGGCAGCTGAAATATCCTTGATGCGACCTGCTTGGAGATTGAATTCCGGTGAAACCAGATCCACCAGGGTTTCAAGAGCCGTATTAAAAAGCTCGGCAATAAATACCACAGCGGTTGCTGCAATGATCCATAACCATTCAACAGTATTCAGGGCAAAGTAAAACCCTGCATTAATAACAAATAATGCAATTAGACAATGAATTCTGAAATTCGGCTGCGTGCTGAACGAATAGCTGATTCCTTTCCATGCAAAATAAAATCCTTTAAAAAACTTTTTCATGCTTAATTTTAAATCACCCTTAGGATGTATAATTTATCAGAATCAAGGCCAAAAATTATATTATTAAGGTATAAATACTGAAATAAAAGATTATTGAAAGCCCAAATTAAGAATTTTTGTAGTTTTACACTCAGGCTTTTGCATTTATCCTAAAACGTGCAGTATGTGGAATAACTTTTCCAAATTTATACTTTCTAACCGTATAGCTATTCTTGTAGTTTTCTTTCTATTTACAGTGTTCATGGCATGGAAAGCTAGTTATGTCAAGCTATCTTTTATGGGAAGTAAAATTCTGCCTTTAACAGACTCTGCGTTCATCAAGTATAATAATTTTAAAAGCCAGTTTGGCGAAGATGGAAACATGATGGTTTTGGGGGTAAGTTCTCCTGATCTGTTGAAAAAAGAACAATTTAATGAATGGAAAACACTGGCTGCAGAAATCCAAAAGATTGAAGGAATTAAACAGGTTCTTTCTATCGGAAATCTATACGACTTACAGAAAGACACCAGCAATCAGCGGTTTGTATTAAAACAGCTGAGCGGAACCACCGTACTTAGCGATACTGAGATGGATAGTATCAAACAACGAATTTATGAGCTTCCGTTTTATGAGGGGCTCCTCTACAATAAAGAAAGCCATGCCACTTTAATGGCAATTAATATTGACACCAAAATACTGAACACCAAAAAAAGAGCACCAATTATTCAATCCATTCTTGATAAAACTGATGCTTTTAGTAAAAGGAATAAGTTGGAAGTGCATTACTCCGGACTGCCCTTTATCCGCACCGCAGTAAGTCGACTGGTATCCAAAGAGTTTGTACTTTTCCTTGGTCTATCTATTTTGGTGGCGGCCGTGATCTTGTTTATCTTTTTCCGCCGGCTTTACCCTGTAATTTTTCCAATTCTGCTGGTGATCGTTGGCGTGATCTGGAGTTTGGCAACACTGGTTATGTTCGGGTATGAGATTACCATCCTCACCGGATTGATACCGCCTTTGATTGTAATTATTGGGATTCCAAATAGTATTTTGCTACTGAATAAATATCATAATGAACTTCGTAAACATGGCGACAAGGCCAAAGCGCTGCATGTTACTATCCTCCGTATCTCTGAAACTACCCTAATTGCCAACATTACTGCGGCTATTGGATTTGGCGTGTTATTTTTCACGGGTAGCGCCCTGCTGGTTGAATTTGGAGTGGTCGCTGCCTTGAATGTGATGGCTACCTGGTTTATTTGCCTGTGCCTGATCCCAATTATTTTCAGCTACTTGCCAGTACCCGCATTGAAAGCTCAAGAAGAGCATGATAACAGCATTTTACATAAGTTATTGGTAAAAACCGACTATCTGGTGCATCATCGCAGCAAGCTGATTTATAGTGTTACGATGATCATCACCCTGATTTCTATGATTGGAGTGTTAAAGATCAATGTGAATGGCTATGTGGTAGATGATCTTCCGCAGAACTCTCCCATTATCCGCGACCTTAAATTTTTTGAAAAGAACTTCGAAGGAATTTTACCTCTAGAAGTGAGTATTGATACACGCAAAAAAAATGGAGTCCTGAACTTATCAACCATTAAAAAGGTTGATAGAATGGAAGAAATGATCTCTGAATATCCCGAATTTTCACGTTCAGTATCTTTGAATAAAGCATTAAAGTACGCATCGCAAGCATTTTATAATGGCGATCCGCAATTTTTCCGCATCCCCAATGACATGGAAAAAAACTTCGTTCTGAGTTACCTTGGAAACTCGGGTGGAAACAATGACATGCTTAAAGGCTTTGTGGATAGCAATAAGCAGGTTGCACGTGTCAGTTTCCAGATGGCCGATGTGGGTTCTAAACGCATGAATGAGCTGCTCAAAGAGCTGAAACCTCGTATCGACTCCATTTTAAAACCGGAGCGTTATGATGTACTGCTAACCGGCTCGAGTATTATTTTTTCTAAAGGAACCGATTACATGCTGATGCACCTGATGGAAAGTATTCTATTGGCAATTGCTCTGATCTCGCTGCTGCGCCTTGCACAATTTAAAGATGTTAGGATCATGTTCATCTCGCTGCTTCCTAATGTTATTCCATTGATTATTACCGCAGGGTTAATGGGATTTTTCAATATTCCACTTAAGCCTTCAACAATTCTGATATTTACAATCGCTTTCGGACTTGCTTCCGACCAAACTATTTATTTTTTAACCAGGTACCAACAGGAATTACTGTCTACTGATTTCAGCACATCAAAAGTGATTTCTGATACCATCATAGAAACCGGCATAAGCATGACACACATTGCATTGGTTCTGTTCTTCGGGTTTGGAATATTTACAGCCAGCACCTTTGGTGGCACCATGATATTGGGATTATTACTTTCCATCACGCTGATCATCGCACTGGTTTCAAACCTAACCCTACTACCTGCTTTACTGGTTTTACTGGATAAAAGAAAAAGAAGAAAGATTGCTAAGGCGAATGGGGAAACTTGGGATATTTGAGGTAGAATTAAGTACATAAGACATGCGTAAACCTGC
>CAIJME010000141.1 GCA_903821625.1 uncultured Sphingobacteriales bacterium
CCTCCTGCAAATTATGTCCACGACGAATTGCATGCACGTAGCCTTGTTCTAGATGATGGTACCACAAAATTGGTTTTTGTTGTGGTCGATAATGTGGGTATTATCCGTGAAGTATTTGATGAGGCCAAACGATTGATCTTTGAAGAAACAAAGATCCCTACTGCCCAGATTCTGATATCTTCAGACCATACACATTCTGCTAGCAGTGCTAGTGGAATTGGTGAGATCAGAGGTGGATGGAATGCCGGAAGGCCTCTTGATGATTACCAGCGCTTTCTTGTCCGCCGAATTGCGGATGGTGTTCGTATAGCAGTAAATAATTTGGAACCCGCACGTATTGGCTGGGGTGCCGGAAATGTACCCCAACATCTTTTTAACCGCCGATGGAAAATGAAAAATCCGGTAGTCAATCCTTTCGGTGGCATGGATCAGGTACTAATGAATCCGGGAATCAAAAATCCGGAGCTGCTTGAACCGGCAGGGTCAACAGATCCGCAAGTATCTTTCATCTCGGTTCAATCTCTAAAAGGACGTCCAATTGGAATACTGGCAAATTATTCACTTCATTATGTTGGTGGTGTACCCAAGGATCATATTTCGGCAGATTATTTTGCTGTATTTGCCGACCGTATTCAGGAATTGTTAAAGGCAGACCGTCAGGATCCTCCATTTGTAGGAATCATGTCTAATGGTACATCAGGAGATGTAAACAATATCAATTTCCGTGGTCCGGCAGAAAAGCATGAACCTTATGCCAAAATGCGTATCGTTGCCAATGATGTTGCTCACGAAGTTCTACGTGTATATCAGACCATACAGCACAAAGATTGGGTTCCCTTAGGTGCGGCGCAGTCGGAAT
Source organism: uncultured Sphingobacteriales bacterium (assembly GCA_903821625.1). GTDB lineage: Bacteria > Bacteroidota > Bacteroidia > Sphingobacteriales > Sphingobacteriaceae > Daejeonella. The sequence goes on from CAIJME010000141.1 coordinate 860, forward strand.
TGAATTTGAAAGTTCGCAGACCTAGTTCTGAAATGATTGCTTATGCTCAAAAGGTTCTTGCAAAGCCTGATACAGAAACGCCTGTTCACCGTCTAGAGAAAACCTATGCAGAACGTACTATGCAAATGAATGGATGGCCTGAGAATATTGATGTGCTCATGCAGACCTTTCGTATCGGAGAATTAGGTGTAGCAGCTGTTCCTTTTGAGGTTTTTACAGAAATAGGTCTTGAAATCAAAGCAAAAAGTCCTTTCAAATCTTCCTTCACAATTGAGCTGGCAAATGGTAGTTATGGATATCTTCCTACCCCTGAACAACATCAGTTAGGAGGTTATGAAACCTGGCTAGGTACCAATAAAGTTGAAAAAGAAGCATCCCGAAAAATTGTAACTGAAATTCTTAAACTTTTTAACCAGGTAAAACCATGAACTATATTTTAACAATTTTCAATCTTTGCCTCCTTGCTGTATCAACTATAGCAGCAGACGGTACTAAACCGGCACCTATTTTTAAAGCTGGATTTTCTGAAAGGGATATTACACCCGATATAGGAATGGAATCGCCGGGTAACTATGGCAAGGCTCATCATAAGACTTTTCACGACCCCTGTAAAGTTCGTGCCGTCGTATTTGATGATGGACAGAAGCGAGTGGCGCTTGTGGGGATCGATTTACTATTTGTAACCCGTCATCTGGTACAGGAAGTACGTGCTGAGATTCAGAAGCGTTGCGGCATTCTGCCGGCTGACGTGATGATTGGAGCATCTCACTCTCATTCATCAGGGCCAATCGGGATGGGTGAGCCGGGTGATTTTGACAAAGCCTCACCAATGGTGAAAGACCTGGTCAATAACAATTCTATTGTTTCTGATCCTGGATATACTCAAGTTCTTAAAAAACAGATTGTTGATGCGGTGGTGCTTGCAAATCAAAATCGTGTAGATGCTAAGCTTGCCGTTGGGAATGGGCATGAAGATAAAGTTTCGTATAACCGTCGTTTGCGGATGAAGAACGGAATGAGCTACTCGCATCCCGGTGCAGGAAATCCTGATATTATTGATTACGCAGGGCCAATTGATCCGCAGGTTGGGACCGTTGGTGTATGGGATTTAAAAGGGAATTTGTTGGGCACGGTGGTGAATTTTGCATGTCATGCCACA
>CAIJME010000142.1 GCA_903821625.1 uncultured Sphingobacteriales bacterium
ATATTCTTTAGCCTTGACCGTATTTAATTCTTTTCTAGCTGCTACAGATCCGAGATAATTATAGGCTTCAATCAAACCTGCACTACTTTTTGCGGCAAGTTCTGGTTTATCTACAGTAATTAACTTAACATAGGCCTCATAAAAAGGAACTGCCAAACCCTGACCATCATTTTCATCATCCATCAAACGATTAATTCTTCCTCTATATTGCCATCCTGCCTGTGTAGTTGGAGAACGCTTGACAAGGAAACTAAATGCAGTATCTGCCTTAACTAATAAGTCTTTAGTAGGATTGAGGTTAGCCGCTTTCTGTCCACCATAGGTAAAATAGTATGACATACCTAAATAGTAGTAATCAAGAAGGGCTCTTTCTGGATTCTTGATAGCAATTTCATAAGCCTGAGCAGCTTCAACATATTTTTTTCCTTTATATAAAGCCTGGCCAATCTCACCCATAACAGCAGCATTCGTAGAATCAAGTTCTACTGCTTTGTTAATATTTGCCAAACCTGCTACAAACATGCTCGTATCTTTCATTTGAGCTCTACCCAAATACAAATAATCTTGAGAGATCAAACGGCTTGGCTCAACCTTAGCTATAAAATCCTTTAAAGCCTGAGCGCTTGCCATAAAATTACCATTCTCAAAGGCAGAATAAGCCAGATAACGCAATACCCTTGGGTTCACTTTGTCTAACTTTGCCATTTCATTCGCTTCTAACTCAAGTGCTTTAAAATCTTTTGTGAGGTATAAAAAGTCAGCATGACGTAAACGAGAATCTAATGATCGGTCAGTTAGATCCATGTATTTTTCGTAAGACTGCAATGCTTGTTTAATACGATTTCCATATTCTTTTTGTGAAGTCCATGCCCATTGATAATATGACTCGGCCAATTCACGGTGTGCAGGACCATAAGTTGGATCTAATGCAATTACACTATTAAACTCCTCTATAGCCTCCGGAAATGCTTTTGACATTTTGTTGATCTTACCTAATTCAACTTTTGATCTTAAGAAGGTTTTATCCAGTTCAAATGCAGTTCTATAAGCGCTGAAAGCTTCACTATTTTTCATCTCTGAACGATAAGCATCACCCAATACCAAAAACAGTTGAGCATCTTTTTCGTTTAGTAGTTTTGATTTATTAAGATGAACCAAACCTTCTGCAATCTTTGGAACCGGGGCATTTACATAAGCTCTACCAATATACAAGTCAGTAACATGGTCTTTCTTTTTAGTCAGTGAAATTGCCTTATCAAAATTTGCTGAAGGATTCCCCTTTTTTGCAAGTTCAACAGCACCTAATCCAACATAATTCAGAGGAAATTCTGCATTTGCAGTGATCCCTTTATTAAAAGCTGTTTGAGCAGAATCGATATAATCAGGCCTGATATAAATTGGTGATGTGGTCAGATATAAATTACCTAGATAAAAAAAGTTCTCGCTATTGGTTGGCTGAGTACTTGTTAAAGTGTTCAATAAAGCCTTACCCTTTTGATACTGCTCAGCATCAATGGCTTTTCTGGCATCTGTTAAACTCTGAGCAAAAACTGCTGAACCTATTAATATAAAACTCAGGGTTATCTTAATTGCCTTTTTCATCATTTTCAATATAATTTAATTTACAATATTTATTTCACGAGACGGAATGCTATCTGGCAAAAGTCCCGATTTTAAAACAATTCTTTGTCCACGTTCACCTGCTATAAAAGAAGCAAATCCTGTGCCCAGACCTGCTCCACCTTCACAATTTATAACATATAATGACCTTTTCAGAGGATACATTCCTAATGCAATGTCATTTTGGGTGGGTTTATAATAGGCATCCGAACCGGGTTTGCCGCTACTATTCTTAACACCCAATATTTTTAATTTTTCAACAACTTTTTCAAGCTCTACAGGTGGTTGAACCATCCAGTTAACACCCACAACTCCAATTGATCCTGGGTTATCATTTACATATTTAATAACATCAGAATTTGATTTCAGAGCATAAATTCCTTCCTGAGGAAGATTTTTTATTCCTGCAAGTTCCTTAAAGTACCTAATTGTACTAGAATTTGCATTATCAAATACTAAACTCTTCAACGATGACTTTTCACCTTTGAGGATCTTAATAATATCCGAAACATCTACATTGACATAATTTGATGAATTGTGAGTAATCAAGGCAATTCCATCAATAGCAAATCGATTAATTCGAATTTTAATATTTTTTGCTTCAAAATGCTTGGTTTCCTGAGCATTTAGTAGCCTGGATAGTATAGCAACCTGGATACTATCCCTTAAAAACAAATTTAATAATTCATTTTCAGATTTCATCACCAGATCAATATTGGCATCTGAATATGTACTTTCAAATAGGTAGGTCTGATCTTCAATTATTGGGGCGAAAGATTCATCCACTAAAATTTGCTCTTTACCACTAGTAAAAGTTTGCTGTTCAGCAGGTTTACCCTTGCACGATACCAGCAATACTGGTATTGCTAAATAAAGTAAAATCCCTAACCTTTTCATATCCATTAAAACTAAGAACGAAGTAACCGTACAAATCTGATAAATGAATATACTATTAAAAGTATAGCAAATGCAAGTCTGTATTCAAAAGAAAGATCAATTGGAAAGTCTTTCCAAAAGATAATCGTAACACCTAAGGCAAAATATAAGGAAAACATCCCTAGCCCTAAAATAAACAGAAATCGCTTTACGGGCGATTTCTGTTTGTTCTGTTCTGTTTCAGAAAAAGACATCAAACCTATTGTCCTGCCAACTGGAAGAATATAGGCATTGTATAGGCAACCCTTACAGGACGACCATTTTGAATACCTGGTTTCCATGCTGGTGCATTTTTCAATACACGAGATGCTTCTTCATCACAACCCCCGCCAATACCACGAAGTACTTTAATATCAGTCAGTTGTCCATTTTTTTCAACAACAAAACTCATAATAACGCGACCTGTAATGTTATTTTCACGAGCCATAGGAGGATACTTCAAATTTTTCTGAAGATATTTTCCCCATCCAGCCATACCGCCGTTAAACTCTGGAAGGACTTCTACACTTGCAAAATCCTTGATACTGTTATCCTCGGTAACTTCAACTTCTTTTGGAGCCTCGCCAACTGGTTCATCGATAACGATGTCTGCATTCGGATCACCTTCAATAGTCTTCTGACCAGGATCAGCAACTTTCAATTCTTCAATTGTAGGTGGCTCTTCGTCTCGAACTTCTTCTGCTGGTACAACTACCGGAGGAGGAAATTTAATCTGATCAATCTTTGGTTTAGGTGGTTCAGGTGGAGGAGGTGGAAGCTCTTCTTTGTTAATTGGTGGAGGAGGTGCAAGAACAACTTCCGTCATCTTTAACTGATCATCCTCTGGCAATATTCCGGAGATATACCTTACAATTAATGGCAATGAAACCACTAAAATAAAAAGTATAGAACCAATAATAATAGCACGGCTTGTGGTTTTGGAATTATCTTTCCTTAATTCATAAGCACCATAGCTTTTATTTCTCCCGGTGAATACAACATCCAGCCATTCCGGTTTGAATAAATCTATTTTAGACCCTAACATATTTAATTCTTTAAAGGGTTAATAATTGTTTAATATAACTATTTGTATAGGCCATCACGCTTCAATAAAGCGATATCCGGTTGAGAGATCTCAACGATCGCGTACCTTTCTATGTTTGAAACTTTCATTTCATCAAGAATATCAACAAAATTTCTATAATTTGATTGATCACTAGGTTTGATCAAAACGATTAATCCTTTACTTGGATCACCAGTAGTTGCAATAACCTTTTTAGAATATTCGACCAAAGCTTTTCTGATGCCATTCCTTCCATAATTATCAACCTGAGGAGGAGTTAAGGGCTTGTCAACAAGTCCCATATACCATTCTATGCGATTATTATCACCTAAAAGTATGGTCATTGTTCTATTATCAGCAACTGTCAATTCCTGCTGATCATCTTTTTCCTTATCAGGCATGGCTAAATCCATTGCCTGCGGTTTTGCCAGCGTAGTGGTAAGCATGAAGAAGGTAATCAGAAGGAAAGCCAAATCAACCATCGCAGTTAAATCTACACGTGTTGATTGCTTTTTACTTCTTACTTTCCCGCCTTTATTCTTACCCCCGCCGGAGGTATCTAATTCTGCCATCGCGTTTTATATTTATTATACGAATTACTTCTCGTCTGCTCTCAAAGAGGTAATCAGACTAAATTTGTTAATATTCTGCTCCTGAAGGATTCCCAATATTTTCTTGATTGAGGGGTATTCTTCCCCTGAATCACCTTTAATACTGACACGCATATCAACATTATTTAGTTCTTTCGTTGCATAACGTGCTGATAATAGCCAGTTGTGCAATTCGGATGGACGTTGACCTACTGAATCCGTAGGAATTCCAGGTTGTAACCCGGCCGCATTACGCTCATCGCCTTTTAACATGATGATCTGCTTAAGATTTCCAATTGGAACTCCAAAACTTTCAATTAATGAGAAACGTAATTTTTCTTCGTCCGTAAATACAATCTGGTATTTTTCACCCATTAATTCCAATGTGCGAATCCTGATAGGTTGTCCCGGTACTCCAAAAAATACTTTTTCTTGACCAACAGTAAGCGTAGCAATATCAATATCGGGCAACTTGAACTTTACTGTCGATGCCGGAGTATCTACTGGTAGCGGTTCAGGCTGACGGGCTGTTGCTGTAAGGATAAAGAACGTAAGCAACAAAAACGCCACATCACACATTGCTGTCATGTCGATAGCTGTACTTTTTCTGGCAACTTTAATTCTAGGCATTGCTTATTTTTTAATTAATAACGATTTACTATAGAGATGAAGCTATTCCGGGAATTTTAAAAAGCCCGGAATATAATTTCAAAACCTATTATTTATGAGTACTTGCATAGGTTTGAACGATAGAGAAACCAGCCTCATCGATCGCATATGTCAATTTATCAATTTTTGAAGTAAATACGTTATACATTACAATTGCAAGTGCAGAAGTAGCAATACCTGTTGCAGTGTTAATCAATGCTTCAGAAATACCATTTGCTAATGCAGCTTGGTCAGGAGAACCTGCAGTAGATAAAGCCGCGAAAGCCTTGATCATACCAGTTACCGTACCTAATAGACCCATTAACGTACCAATAGATACAAGAGTTGCAATTACTGTAAGATTTTGTTCAAGCATAGGCATCTCTAAAGCAGTTGCTTCTTCAATATCTTTTTGAATAGCAAGACATTTCTGCTCAGTATCCATTTTTGCTTCAGTTTCCATCTCCTTATATTTTTTCAAGCCTGATTTGATCACATTTGCAACAGAACCTTCCTGCTTATCGCATTCTGAAATAGCTGAATCAATGTTTCCAGCACTAATGAAAGCCTGAATTTTTTTAACAAATGAATCAACATTTCCTTTACCTGTTGCTTTGCTGATCACAAAGAAACGCTCGAATGAAAATACAATTACCATAAGAAATAATCCCATAAGTACTGGAACTATATAACCACCTTTATAAACCATACCGAAATAATTTCCTGGCAATGGGTGACCTGTTTCAGCATCTCCACCTTCAAAATTCGATGGATCTCCCATTACGAATTTCCATAAAAGTGTTCCGACAAGAATACACATCACAATAGATAGACTTGCAAAAATGCTTGAACCAGAGCTTTCTTTCTTAGCTGTTGTTGGTTTTGGTGCGTTCGCCATTTTTTTTAAATTTTAGTTTTTAGTTGTTGATTAAATAATAGAAGTTAATTGATTTTTATTTGGTAATGTTTTTTTAAATATAATCTATGATAAATATATAACTATAAAATATTTTTGTCACCTAAAAATTAAAAGGTTAACAAAAATATAATTTTCGACTTAATAAAAAATTATTTGTGAATTTATTAATTCTATTAATTCCTGTCAAAACCGTCCCTAGAATGAAGCAAGAATTATGCTTTTCTAAAAGAAGATCGCCTTCACAATCTGGCAATCATTTTACAATGAAAACTATTTTTTATTGTAAATGCAAATTTACCTTAAGATTTTAAAAATTAAGTACGCATATTTATTCTCGATTCAGACATAAGTAATTCATTATCAGTATATTGATAATATTGTTTAAAATTTGATACAAATGCTTTTTCTAAGCTTGTAACTCTAAATTCATAGCTCCTAAATCTTTTCGTTTATTAGTAGTAATTAAACTAATGATCGAAAGAACTATTAAGATCCGATTTTTTTTACTTTAAACCCATCTGCCAAGAGTAATGCCATCACTTTTTCGCGAAAATCTCCTTGAATAATAATTTCGGCATCTTTGGCAGTCCCACCTACTCCACATTTTTGTTTTAATTTTTTGCCCAGAATCTCCAAATCTTCTTGACTTCCAATAAAGCCAGTAATCAATGTTACCGCTTTGCCGCCGCGTTGTTTTCTGTCAAGCTGAACTCTCAGATCTTGATATCGAGCTTCCAGAGTTTCAAGTGGCTCAAAATTTGTTGAAGTATACCCAAAATCAGGATCTGTTGAAAACACAACGCCCTGATATCCCTTATTTTTTTTAGACATAATTTAATTGAGGATATTTAATGAATGTGTATTAATTCCAATAGTAAGTGTATTTCCCATATCAAAAGGATCTCCATCCAAATGAATTACTGCAGCGTTCTCTCGTGTAATTATGATTTTACTGCCCTGTATAATCTCCAAATAGCTTGATTTATGAGTATTCTTTCTAAACATTCTAAAAACCAATACCGGAAATTTATAAAGAGGAAATGGCTTTACAATACAAATATCCAGCATGCCGTCATTTAGCGATGCTAAAGGAGAAATATGAGCATTATTACCATATTGCGACGAGTTAGCAATGCTAATCATAAAAGCCTGATGTGCATATTCTTTTCCATCTATATTCAAATGATAATGTTCAGATTGATATTTGAAAACTTCCGAGAAAGCGATTTTAGCATAGCTAATCAGACCGCGTTTAACATTTTCAGCAAAGCGTGCACTAATTTGCGCATCGAATCCTAAACCAGCCATATTAAAGAATTTTTTGCCGTTAAACGTACCTGAATCGATTTTACTGATATGGAGTTTATTTATTCTTTTAATAGCTTGAATAGCACGAATTGGAATCCCCAACGATCTAGCCAGTCCATTACCTGATCCAAATGGGATTATTCCCATTAATTTATCTGTTCCCTCAACTGCAGATGCCACCTCATTTATGGTCCCATCACCGCCCACTGCAACCAAAATATCCACTCCATTTTTGATCGCCTCGGCTGCTATTTGAGAACCATGTCCACGATATTCTGTAAACACACATTCAGAATCAAATTTGCTCTTATCCAGATATTTATCAATCTTAAGCGGGAAATTATATTTGGTCTTTACACCCGAAATCGGATTGATAACGAATAAAATTTTTCTTTTCAATTTAATTTAGAATTATACATCAAAAATACTCTTAAATTTTTTAGAACATAATATTAATCATACTTTTGCTATGCAAAAAAGTGGATCGATTTGCGTTGATTGCAACCACGTAAAAAAAAGTGCTAAAACATTCTGCCAATTTTTACTCCGGTCAATTCAATTTCCATTTTACTGCATTATTTTAATTGTATATTATTTTTAATATTTAATCAAACTTCTATGCCTTATTTATTTACCTCAGAATCTGTATCCGAAGGACACCCAGACAAGGTAGCTGATCAGATTTCAGATGCATTAATTGATAACTTTCTTGCTTGGGATGCAGAATCCAAAGTGGCCTGTGAAACCCTGGTAACAACCGGACTTGTTGTATTAGCCGGCGAAGTAAAATCTCAGGTCTATCTGGATGTTCAGAAAATTGCACGTGATGTTATACGTAAAATTGGCTATACTAAAGCAGAATATATGTTCGAAGCTGATTCATGTGGTGTTATTTCTGCAATTCATGAGCAATCAGCAGATATCAACCAAGGTGTAGATCGTATAAATAAACAAGATCAGGGTGCCGGTGATCAAGGTATGATGTTTGGTTATGCAACTAATGAGACTGAAAACTACATGCCTCTCGCATTAGATTTGGCTCATAAAATCTTAACAGAGCTTGCTATTCTAAGAAGAGAGAATTCATCTATTAAATATCTTCGTCCAGATGCTAAATCGCAGGTAACCATTGAATACAGCGATGATCATAAGCCTGTTCGTATCGATGCCATTGTTGTATCTACTCAGCATGATGATTTCGATTCAGAAGGAAATATGCAGAAAAAAATCCAGCAGGATATTGTCTCAATATTAATTCCTAGGATTAAAGCACAGCTTAAACCTGAACTTCAGGCTTTATTTACAGATGCAATCAAGTACCATATTAATCCAACAGGAAAATTCGTAATTGGTGGACCTCATGGAGATACAGGTTTAACAGGTCGTAAGATCATAGTTGATACCTATGGTGGCAAAGGTGCACATGGTGGTGGCGCATTCTCAGGAAAAGACCCTTCAAAAGTGGATCGTTCTGCTGCTTATGCTACCCGCCACATCGCTAAAAATCTTGTTGCAGCAGGAGTTTGTAGTGAAATACTTGTCCAGGTTTCTTATGCGATCGGAGTTAAAGATCCAATGGGAATCTTTGTAGATACTTATGGAACTGCAAAAGTTAATTTCAACGATGGTGAAATCGCACAAAAAATAGCTTCAATTTTTGATATGACTCCTTACGGAATTGAAACACGTTTAAAACTTCGTAATCCAATCTATTCTGAAACTGCAGCTTATGGACATATGGGCCGAACCAATGAAGTTGTAAGCAAAACTTTTAAAGGTTCAAACGGCGAAGAAAAGACTGTCGATGTTGAGTTATTTACTTGGGAGAAACTTGATTATACAGCTCAAGTAAAAAAAGCCTTCAACTTGGCTTAATCCTTTTTATTACATCTAAAAGCCTTCTTTCTTTCCGGAATGAAGGCTTTTTTTTTAATATTGTATCGATGAAAGAACTTGACAATAACCCATGGCAAACACTTGCCAGTAAAAAGATCTATGATAACCCATGGATCAGTTTAACAGAACACCAGGTAATCAATCCGGGTGGTGGAAAGGGTATTTATGGAGAAGTTCACTTCAAAAATCTGGCAATTGGGATCATTGTTTTAGATGATTCTAATAATACCTGGCTTGTTGGTCAATATCGCTTCCCTTTGAAAGCATACAGTTGGGAAATTCCTGAAGGCGGCGGACAAGAAAACGTTGACCCCCTGATCTCTGCAAAACGAGAACTTCTGGAGGAAACAGGTATTGAAGCAGAATCGTGGACAGAAATTCAAAAAATACACCTTTCTAATTCTGTGAGCGATGAACTTGGTATCATATTCCTTGCTCAGAACTTAAGCTTTGGTGAATCAAAACCAGAAGAAAGTGAAGAGCTAGCTCTTAAAAAAATACCATTTATTCAAGCATACGAAATGGTTTTAAATGGAGAAATCACTGACTCACTTAGTGTTGCTGCCATCTTAAAACTAAAGATTACGCACTTTAGTTGATAAAAATTAAATTAGAAAAACTTTACTAGGTAAATTAAGATACATGAATAAACTATTTGGCTATATACTCACACCAATACATTATTTACTATTTGGCCTTTTACTCTTCTTGTTTCATCCAATACAATGGCTTTGTTTAAAATTGGGAGGCCAAGAAGGACATAAAAAATCTGTAGATCTATTAAATTTCTTTCTATTGGGCACCTATTATATATTGGGGAGCAGAATAAAATTTAAAAACCCATATAATTTGCCAACGAATAGGCCAATCATCTTTATTGCTAATCACCAGAGTATGTATGATATCCCTGCATTAATCTGGTTTCTAAGAAGTTATCATGCAAAGTTCATTTCAAAAATAGAATTGACAAAGGGCATCCCTAGTGTATCATTTAATTTGAAATACGGCGGTGGTGCTAATATTGATAGGAAAGACAGCAAACAGGCAGTTTCGGAAATCATTAAATTAGCCGAAAGAATGCAAAAATTCAACTGGTCAACAGTTATTTTTCCAGAAGGAACGAGAGCAAAAAATGGACAATTAAAACCTTTTGCAGTAGGCGGGGTGGCCACATTATTAAAAAAAGTACCTCAGGCACTCGTAGTCCCTATTGCAATTAATGGTTCTTGGAAATTGGTCCAATATGGCAAATTTCCATTGAGCGCCGGACAAAAAATAACGTGGGAAATCCTAGAACCATTTGAACCAAGCAATAAACCAATGGAAGAAATTGTAGAAGCCGCAGAAAAAGCAATACGAAAAGCGTTGTAATTAATACCTATAGAACTTTACCCAATATTTGTATTCTCTATCTGTTTAAAAAAATACTCCCGGTAGGTATCCCCAATGGGTATAATTTTTTCACCAATCTGAATTCGGCTACGTTCTATACTTTCTATTTTACCCAGAGCAATTATGTAGGATTTATGGACTCTAATAAAAGATTTAGAAGGCAAAGATTCTTCCATTTTCTTCATATTTTGAAGAGTAATAATCCTTTCAGACTTAGTAAATATGGAAATATAATCCTTGAGTCCTTCAATATAAAGTATATCATCAAGATAAATCTTCTGAATTTTGTGTTCGGTTTTTACAAAAATAAAGTCGTGGTTTTTCTGAACTGAAAGTATTTCAGGAGCCGAAGAGCTAGTGTTTACTGAACTTTGAAGCACTTTTTGTGCGGCCTTATAAAATCGATCAAACGCAATTGGCTTTAACAAATAATCGACCACATCAAGTTCATATCCATCAAGGGCGTACTGAGAATATGCGGTTGTGAGTATCACATCACATTTACCATTGATGATCTTTAAAAACTGTATGCCAGTCAGCTCTGGCATCTGTACATCCAGAAAAACCAGGTCTATCGCGTCACTTTGCACAAGAGACAAACCCTCAATGGCACTGGTAGTAGTCTTTACAAGAGTCAGAAATGGGACCTTACTGATATAATCTTCTAAAATATCCAGAGCAAGTGGCTCATCGTCAACTACCAGACAGCGTATCATTCTATAAATTTAGATATAATTCACAATTATAAATATCATTATTATCATCAATATGAAGTCGATAACGATCTTTATATATCAGGGAAAGTCGCCTTTGCACATTTTGCAAGCCAATTCCTCCAGTTATATCCTTATTCATTGAACTCTTTATATTGATTACATGAAAGAAAAGTTTACCTTCCGAAAGATTGATTACAATGCTTATTGGATTTTCAATATCAGTTGCATTGCCGTGTTTAAAGGCATTTTCAACAAATGAGATTAGCACGAGTGGAGTAATCATTAGGCCCAAAGGATCGCCATTTATCTCAAATTTAATATAAATATTGTCTTTGAATCTAAGCTTTTGGAGTTCAATATAATTTTCAAGGTATCTGATCTCAGCAGATAATGATACTTTGTCTTCATTGCTTTCATAGAGCATGTACCTCATGATCTCAGAAAGCTTTAGTATAGCTTCGGGTGTTTTCTCTGATTTCTGGTAGGCAAGCGAATAGATGTTATTTAGGGAGTTAAATAAAAAATGAGGGTTTATTTGAGATTTCAAAAATGCAAGCTCCGCAATTAAATTTTCGTTTTCCAGATTGCTTTTAACTTTTTCATTTAGAAACCAATCCTCTATAAATTTTAAAACCGTACTCAGGAAGACAAAGAAACAACTAACAAATACAGCGGTTGAGTAATAAAGCCAGAAGTCCACCACAAACTTACTTCCGTTCCTTTTTATAACTATATCATAGAAATAATAGGCTAGACCGCATTTTATAAATGAGGTTACCATTACAAGAAGCAAGATTGAAAGGGCAAACCATAAATATTTTTTTCGATTCAGAAAAGTTGGAAGGATGATGAGGTAATTAATATAAAAAAGCGAAATATTAATTACTCCGAAATAAACAAAATTAACTATGGTTGAATATTCAGTTCTGCCATTGTTATACATAAAGTACAGTACAATTGCTATCCAAATAATGGCATGAAGAATTATCTGCTTCAATTTATTCATAACCTAAAAGTATTATTTCAGGATTGTTAGAGGGCATTGGTTTCGACCAACAGGCAAAAGCACTCTGCCAAACCCCCAATATAAGCTATTAAACTTTAGAGAGGAAAAAAGTACGGTTTGTCTTGTAAATAGGCAATTTGGTCTAATACATTTTAGTAGGAGGAAAAATTGATATTTATTTGTTCTATCTAAATAGATAAAATGAAAAAATTGACAAACTGTATTTCTCCATTCATCATGTTGTTAGTCCCATTATTCCTTTTAATCGGAATTCTTATATTAAGTGTAAAAAATGAAGCTCCTCTTGAAAAACAAAATGCGAGCTTGAAATTACAGGTTCCTTCGGTCAAGACAGTTATTAAAGCAGTTATTAAATAATTAACGTACTGAGCGGGGAATCACAACCAGGCTTTCATGTCCATCACTATCAACTGACTGTACGCCAAAGTAATAGTTGTCTTTTGAATAATTGAGAATTGCTTTTGTGCCTGTAACAAAAAACTTTTTCTGCCAAACAGGACTGCTCGTTTCTCTCATCACCACATAATAACCAACAGGCATTTCACCGGCAGGGAGTTCCCATCTGAGTTCAGTTTTATTCGTTAAACCACTGGTTACGATACCCACCTTTTGAGGTTCTCTAGGAGCCAAAGCCAGATTAGCAAGGGATGCCAAATTCATACGAGTTACTTTGCGGGTATATTCATAATCTACAAAATCAGGTAAATCACCATAATCAGTGCCATTTTCTTTACGGACAGTTTGATGCTGACGATCAAAATTTTCATTCATTTCAGTAACCCTTATGCCTGCGAAACCAAGCTGAGAAAAAGGAGTATGATCGCCACCCCGAAGATATCTGTCGCGACGATAAATCAACTTAACATCTAATTGCTCCACATATCGCTCACCAATTTCCTTAAAATATCGTGCAAATTGCCTTGCATTACCATCATTCTCTGATCCTGTACTTGCACGTCGAACCGCTTCTTCAGGACTTTCTACAACTGACACACCCTCGCTAAAAATCCTTACACTGTTATTATCCTTTAAACCGGTTTCTATACCATAAGTATTACCCACAATATCATTGGTGATCATGCCAGATACGTTCCAGCCTTCCGCTTTTGCCCGTTTTGCAAGATTGGCTGCCCCATATAAACCTTGCTCTTCTGCAACCATGGCCACAAAAATCAAGGTGCAATTAAACTTAAACTTACTCATTACCCTGGCCAGCTCCATAGCAGCAGCTGTTCCTGAGGCATCATCATTAGCACCAGGAGCAAAAATTTTAGAATCGTTTACATCCGATGCCCTAGAATCATAATGGCCTGAAACAATAAATACACGATCATCTGCAGGGTCAGTTCCGGGAAGTATCCCCAATACATTTTTCATAACCATTGGAGTAACAACCCTTCTGCCATCAGCAGGCTGAGTGAATGTATCAAACTCAACCTTAAGTCTGCCTCCAGAGGCTGCAGAATAACGTTCTAACTCTGATTTAATCCAATTACGCGCTGCACCAATACCAGTAGTGGCACTTATGGTATCGCTCATGCTATGGCGGGTTTGAAAACTCACTAATTTCCTAACGATGGATTCAATGTTTTGAGACGAAACCTCTTCAACCATTGTTTTGATCTGCTGATCCTGCCTGATAATTGTAGTTTGCGACCAGCTATTAAAACCTAATGAAATTAAAATAATTGATAATAAGTATTTCATGTTGTAAGTATAAGCACGTTAATTTTTAATTGAAAAATAGTAAAACAATACGCTTTTTAAATAAGAATAAATTCTTGATGTCTTTCTGGTATCTCTACAGAATTGAATCCCTTTTCCAAGATTTTCTCTTTAAATGCTTCCTGTACACTATATTCTCCATGAACCAAAAAAAGCTTCTTTACTTTTGAAGGATCCTGGCATTCCACAAATTTCAAGAGATCTTCATAATCACCATGTGCACTCATTGACCTTATGATTCTAACTTCAGCTTTTACCGGATAATGTTCGCCAAATATAGAAACAGAGGTATTCCCTGCCATTAATCGTCCCCCCAAAGAATTAGGTTCACAATAACCAACCATCAAAATTGTATTTTTTTCATCAGATATAGTATTCTTAATATGGTGTTTTACCCTCCCAGCTTCTGCCATCCCAGAAGCAGAAATAATAACACATGGTTCAGAATCACTATTTAATGCCTTTGATGCATTTGTATCCTGTATAAAGGTCAATTTTTGAAAATTAAATGGGTCATCATCTTGAAGCATGACTTCCTGAACATGTTTATTAAAATTTTCAGGATGGCTTTTCACAACGTTGGTGGCCTTTATTGATAATGGACTGTCAACGTAATATTTTACATCCGGAAGAATGCCCCTTTCTTCAAGGTGATTTAATGAATAAAGTAATTCCTGCGTACGACCCACACTAAATGCAGGAATAATAACCTTACCCCGGCGTAGAATACATGTTTGATAAATTATCTCCTTAAGTAAATCTTCTGCTGGTTCTGCATCTTTATGCAGGCTATCGCCGTAGGTAGATTCCAAAAGTATATAATCGGATTGTTTAAATGTTTCGGGTGATTTCAAAATAAGATCTCCATATCGGCCAACATCTCCACTAAATGTTAAACGGCTACTTTTTCCATTTTCATTTATTGTTAAATGAACTGCTGCACTTCCTATAATATGGCCAACATCAGTCAGTTCAACCAGAAGGTCTTCATTAATCTGAAACTCTGTATTATATTTAATAATACGGAACTGTTTCAAACAGGCCATTGCGTCATCTTCGGTATACAGAGGCTTCAACAATGGCAGTCCTTTACGGGCTCTGCGTTTATTACTATACTCTGAATCCTTCTGCTGAATTCTAGCAGAATCCATTAATAAAATTCGGGCTAGATCCATGGTGGCAGGAGTACAATAAATTTCTCCTTTAAATCCCTGGGCAACCAGGCGTGGAATTAAACCGCTATGATCAATATGAGCATGACTAAGTATTAAATAATTGACTTGTGAAGGATTAAAACCAAAATTTTCATTAAGCTCATCCGATTCCTCACCCATACCTTGAAACATCCCACAATCCAATAAAACCTGTATGCCATTTTGAAGAGTAATCAAGTGTTTACTCCCTGTAACATTCCTTGCGGCACCATGAAAACTTATTCGCATATCATTTGACCCATTATATCAGGCTTCATTCAAAATTAGTTCAATAAAATTATAATTGGGCAAGTTTCAATAAAATACAGCTGAGTTCCTAATCTTTATTTTTTAATAGCATACCCCATAAAAAAGCTTTCAGATGTTTATAAAAATTGGTTCCAAAATATCATGTAAAATTGTAAACTATTCAAAAAACGTTTTACCCAATGGCTTTACTAAGAGTATGATACAAAAATTTAAGATATAAAAAAGCTCAAACACGAAATACGTATTTGAGCTTCTTAAATCTTTTTTGAATTAATCCTTAAACTATTCTTCTGACTTTAAAAGTTTTGCAGTAAAATAATCGCGGTTCATTCTTGCAATATTTGTAATAGATATTTCTTTAGGACATTCGGCTTCACATGCACCTGTATTGGTACAACTGCCAAAACCTTCCGCATCCATTTGTGAAACCATAGCCTGCACACGGCGATAACGCTCAGGCTGTCCCTGTGGCAGTAATGCTAATTGAGATACTTTTGCAGAAACAAATAGCATTGCGGAAGCATTTTTACAGGCTGCAACACAAGCACCGCATCCGATACAAGTAGCAGAGTTAAAAGCCTCGTCTGCTACAACCTTTGGAATAGGCATAGCATTAGCATCAGGAGCTCCACCTGTATTTACTGAAATAAATCCTCCGGCTACCTGGATTCGATCAAATGCTGAACGGTCTGTTGAAAGATCTTTTATTACAGGAAATCCTTCAGCACGCCATGGCTCTATAACAATAGTATCTTTATCATTAAAGCTACGCATATGCAACTGACAAGTAGTAATACCTTGCTTAGGCCCATGTGGTCGTCCATTAATATGCAATGAGCAGGATCCGCAGATACCCTCGCGGCAATCGTGATCAAAATGAATGGGGTCATCCCCTTTCTTAATCAGCCCTTCGTTTACAACATCAAGCATTTCCAGAAATGACATATCCGGAGAAACATGGTCAGCCTGATATGAAACTAATTCACCTTTTGTTTTCGCATTTTTTTGACGCCAAACCTTTAATGTCAAATTCATATTATTACTCATTGTATTAAGTATTTAGTATGTAGTATATAGTACTTAGACTCTGATCTAAATTATTTTTAACCGGTACATAATTTTAGGATTTCTAAATACTATGTACTAAGTACTTTGTACTATTTATAACTTCTTTGTGTTAATTTAACATTTTCGAAAACCAACTCTTCCTTATGCAGGGATTCAGGCTGATTATCTCCATTATACTGCCATGCCGCTACATAAGCATAATTATCATCATCCCTTAAGGCTTCACCCTCTGGTGTTTGGCTTTCTAAACGGAAGTGACCACCACAAGATTCTTTCCTATCAAGAGCATCATCTACCATCAATTCGCCAAGTTCAATGAAATCAGCAACGCGGCCAGCATTTTCAAGATTCTGATTAAATTCTTCGTTGATTCCAGTTACGATCGCATTCTTCCAGAAATCTTCTTTGAGTTCACGTATAAGACCTTTTGCTTTGATCAGACCTTCTTCTGTTCTGGCCATCCCGCAATATTCCCACATAATGTGCCCTAGCTCACGATGATACTCACTTACGGTTTTGTTCCCTTTAAGGCTTAAAAGCTTATTAATTCGATCAACTACATTCTTTTTAGTTTCTTCGAAAGCAGGATGATTAGCCTCAATTTCTTTTGGCCCGATAGTCGCTAAATAATCTCCTAAGGTATACGGGATCACAAAATATCCATCAGCAAGGCCCTGCATCAGTGCAGAAGCACCTAAACGGTTGGCTCCATGTTCTGAAAAATTAGCCTCGCCTAAACAATATAGTCCTTTAACAGTGGTTTGTAAGTTATAATCAACCCATAATCCACCCATGGTATAATGAACAGCAGGGTAAATTCGCATGGGCTGTTTGTATGGATTCTCATCAGTAATCTGTTGGTACATATCAAACAGATTACCATATTTAGCACGAACAGCATCCTCGCCAAGGCGACTAATAGATTCGGCAAAATCGAGGTATACTGCAATTCCTGAAGTACCGACACCACGACCTTCATCTACAATTTCCTTTGCATTACGAGATGCGACATCACGTGGAACGAGGTTACCAAATGCAGGATATTTTCTTTCAAGGAAGTAATCGCGATCAGTATCTTTCAATTCAGATGCCTTTATTTCGCCCTTGCGGATTTTTTCTGCTAGTTCTTTTGTTTTAGGAGCCCAAACCCGACCATCGTTTCTCAATGATTCAGACATTAAAGTCAGCTTGGATTGGTGCTCACCAGTTACAGGAATACAGGTTGGATGGATTTGTGTAAAACATGGATTTGCAAAATAAGCACCTCGTTTATGCGCTTTCCATGCAGCAGTTACGTTGCAACCCATCGCATTGGTAGATAAATAGAATACATTACCATAACCCCCTGTACACAATAGCACAGCATGCGCTGAGTGAGTTTCAATTGCACCACTGATTAGATCGCGAGTAACAATGCCTTTTGCCTCACCATCAATGGTCACAACGTCCATCATTTCATGGCGGGTAAACATTTTTACCTTACCTAAATTGATCTGACGGTTCAATGATGAATAGGCACCTAAAAGAAGTTGCTGTCCAGTTTGTCCCCTTGCATAAAACGTACGCGAAACCTGAGAACCACCGAATGAACGATTATCAAGTAAGCCTCCATATTCACGGGCAAAAGGAACACCCTGTGCAACGCATTGGTCAATAATATTTACTGATACTTCTGCAAGGCGGTAAACATTGCCTTCGCGAGCACGGTAGTCTCCACCCTTTATGGTGTCATAAAACAAACGATAAACGCTGTCACCATCATTCTGATAGTTCTTTGCTCCATTTATACCACCTTGAGCGGCAATGGAATGTGCCCTTCTGGGACTATCCTGAAAGCAAAAGGCTTTAACATTATAACCCAACTGCGCCAGAGAAGCCGCTGCAGAAGATCCTGCCAAACCTGTCCCAACAACAATAACCGTGTATTTACGCTTATTCGCTGGGTTAACCAGTTTAAGGTTAAATTTGTGTTTGGACCATTTCTCGGCTAAAGGGCCTTGTGGAATTTTAGCATCTAATTTCATCTCAGAAATTTATTTAAACCCCGGTTCCCCGGGTATTGTGTAATCCTATTTAAAGAAAAAGTATAATGGCATTGCGGCAAAGGCCAATGGAATCAAGACTCCAAAAACCCAAACACCCAAAAAGCGGATGATCGGAACCAGATTACTATTATTCCATCCAATGGTTTGAAAAGCACTTTTGAATCCATGGATCAGGTGAAATGACAAAGCAGCCATTGCAACTACGTATAAAAGAACATACCACCAGGTTTGGAATGCATTGTTAACGATCTTATACAAATCCTTTGAAACAACGATTTGCTTTCCCGCCTGAACATCTACGATTTCTGAATGAATCAGCCTGTTTGCATCATAAGGCAATTCTGAAACCTGAATATCATTCGGGTTGTCAAGACTAATCTCATATTTTGCATACGGTAATTCAGCATTATGGTATTTCCACCAAAAATCACCCATGTGAACCACTATGAAAATCAACAGTATGGTGCCAAGTATTCCCATGTTTCTAGAGGTCCAAGGACTATTCTGTCCACCTTTTTGAACAGCATAAGCTACAGGACGTGCTTTTTTGTTACCAGCAGTCAGCAATAATGCATAAACTGCATGAATGATGATTGATGCATATAACAGATAAGAAACGATCTTTATTGGACCGAAATGCGTCATAAAATAGGCATAGGCATTGAATGCCTGTCCTGCATCATCCTTAAACAACTGTAAATTTCCTACTAAATGTACAACGAGGAACGTACAGAGGAAAATGCCTGTGAGGGCCATTACCAGTTTTTTTCCCAATGAGGATGAGAACGTTTTTGCGAAATTGCTCATTACCTTATATTATTTTATTATTCAAGAAGCAAATTTATCATTATATGAGAAAAATCGGGCAGTTAAATAGCAAGGGGGAAAAGAATTTGTCTATTTAGAAACAATCTAAATTTTGAATCCAAAAATCTTGAAATTTAAAACTCCACGATTTTATTCTGAAGCACAGCAAAAATTCGGTCATTTTTAGCATTTTTAATCTTGACCTTTCCTGTAAATTTGCCGAAAGCAGGCAAAATAGCTTGTCGTGCACCAAAGTGGAAGCAAGGAAGTGTTAGCACTTGCCGTCCTGCGCCTTTCAAAACAACACCAGGGTGAATATGGCCACTGATCAAATATAAACTCGTAAGTGGCAAAAGATGTTTTTCTAAAGGCTCATGCAAGAAACGAAATGGACCCGCATCAAAGTGTTCAAATAGCTCAAATCGAAGATTCAAATAGAATGCCTTATTCAGGATATCATGATTCCCTAATACCAAAATGATGCGAAGATCATTAAAAAGTGACCGCCAAAGTACCAACCAATCCCAATCATTATTTAGCTCACTATGAAAAAGATCGCCAAGGAGTAAAATAGTTTTTGGGCTGTAGCGATGGATAAGATCTGACAATTGGGCAAGATCATCCTGTTCCATTTTCTTTGGAATAGCTATTCCCGCTTTTCTGAAATGTCCAACTTTTCCAAGATGAATATCTGCCACAATGAGCATCTGTTGCTCCTCCCAAAAAATAGCTTTTTCTGGTAAGATTAATAGGTTCTGGTCAAGAAATGAAAAAGAATAGGGAACTGAATCCATTTCGTAAAAATAGGAAAGCCTTCCCAAATTATTGGGAAGGCTTTTAAAAAGAAATTATACCTGAAAATTACCTAACCTGAAACTGATATCTGATCTGCATGCCATCCGGACTAATCGCATTTACAGTAGCCATATTATTTCTACCGGAAGAAATAGCTGTTTCTATGTCATCTACTTTAACTATTGGCCGACCATTAATTGAGGTAATAATTGTGCCCTGAACAATATCCATTTGATCAAAGAAACCACCTGGCTTAACATTAGTTACCACAACACCAGAACTAATCTTATATTTCTTTTTTAGTACATCACTGGCTGGTGCAAAGCTTGCACCCATATTCTTGGTTACTGCACTGTTGGTGCTATTGTTTGCTGTCCGAACCGATTCTTCGCCTTTGAGGGTAACATTGGTAAGCAATTGTTTTCCATCTCTTAGATAAGTTAATTGAACTTTATCACCTGGGCCAAGTCGACCAATACGTTCCTGAAGATCAGAAGGTGAAAAAATCTGATTCCCATCTACTTTGGTAATGATATCTCCTTCTTTCAACCCACCTTGTGCTGCACCGCTTCCAGGAATTACTTCATTAATGTAGAGGCCATTGATTTCTGAGACTCCGAGACGTTTAGATTGTTCTGCATCAAGCCCAGTAAAATTAACTCCTATATAACCTCTGCGTACGGAACCAAATTCCTTGAAATCATTCAAAACTTTTTTTGCAAGATTAATAGGTATAGCAAAACCATAGCCTTCATAACTTCCACTTTGAGAAGCAATTGCAGCATTCACTCCAATAAGTTCACCTTTAGTATTCACCAATGCCCCGCCACTATTGCCACGGTTAATTGCTGCATCGGTTTGAATGAACGACTCGATTGCGGTTCTTGCCTGCGGCTCTCCATCACGGTCTTGACTGTTTCCCTGATCAAGGATGCCTATCTGTCTGCCCTTAGCACTTACAATACCTGCCGTTACAGTAGTATTAAGAGCAAAAGGATAACCTACTGCCAAAACCCATTCACCAACTCGCACATTATCAGAATTACCCAGTTTTACTATTGGAAAGCCTGTGCCCTCAATTTTAATTAATGCAAGGTCGGTATTGGCATCTCTTCCTATAACTTTTGCCTCAAGAGAGCGTTTATCAGGCAAAATCACGTCGATCTTATCTGCATTATCAACAACATGATTGTTGGTTACAATATATCCATCATCAGAGATGATCACACCCGAACCTGAGCCTTGTGCAGGACCCTGGGAACGCCTTCTGCCTCCAAAAAAATCTTCAAAAAGGTCCTGCATCTGCTTTTCACGACCAGAATTGCCTTCACTAGCGTTATTATTATACGTAGTTTTAATATGTACAACAGCCGGAGTAACAGAAGCTGCAGCTTGGGTAAAGTCAAGTTCACCAGAAGATGAGTTTATTGTAGAGGCAGGATTATTTGTAAAATAAACTTTTTGCTTATCCTCAAAAGTTCCTCCATCCTGCAATTTACTTTCAATCAACTTATACGATCCAATAGCAACAGCACCACCAAGGCAAGCTGTTAAAAAAGTTAATCCAATCTTATTCATATGTCCAATTTAAAATTTTTTATTCCTTATTAATACTTTGTCAAAATTAATACCAGTTAAACGCAATTCAAGTAATTCTAATATCCTTTTTATGTTAAAAAATGTTAAATATTTTTTAACATAACGCTGTCATTAATATTCTGAATTAAAGCAATTTCAAATTTAATACCGAAATTTAGTTAATATTAGGTTAGGCAATAGCCATAGATCTAGAAAAAGCTATTTATTACATTTAATTTATGAAATTAAAATTTTTAAAATACCAAGGTGCAGGGAATGATTTTATACTCATAGATAACAGAGACCAATCATTTCCGTTAATTAATGATACGGAGGGCATCAAAAAACTATGCGACCGACACTTTGGTATTGGAGCTGATGGCTTGATGGTACTTCAGTTGAAAAATGGTTTTGATTTCGAAATGCTTTATTTCAATGCAGATGGTAGGGAAGGAAGCATGTGTGGCAATGGCGGTAGATGTATTGTTGCTTTTGCTAATCAGCTGGAATTAATCAAAGGAGAAACTAACTTTTTGGCAGTTGATGGCCCGCATTATGCCACAATTTCAGAAAATGGCAATTCGGTAAGCTTACAAATGATTGATGTTCAGGAAATCCAAACAGATGGTGATGCATTTTTTCTGAACACTGGATCACCACATTATGTATTGGAAGTTGAGAATCTGGCTTCTAAAGATGTATATACGGATGGAAAAAATATCAGATATAATGAAACCTATAATGCAATGGGAGTCAATGTAAATTTCGTTGAGGACCTAGGCGACCATTATTATGTAAGAACGTATGAAAGAGGCGTTGAAAATGAAACATTTGCCTGTGGAACCGGAGTAACTGCCGTGAGCATGGTTATGGCAAAGAAAAAAGGTTTGACTGGCAGCATAAAAAATTCAATCAGAGTACCCGGAGGTAACTTGAATGTAAACTTCAATTATGATGGAAATAAATTCAATAATGTATTCCTAGAAGGTCCGGCTACATTTGTATTTGAGGGTACAATAAGCTTTTAAGGCTTTAAAAAAACTATTTTAAGATTACATCAGGTCCAATTACTCTGCGACCATTCCGAAATCCACAAAAAATCGATAGTAAAGCTATATTTTATTGTTATTTTTTTATTGTAAGTGCACTTTATATCAAAAAATAACATTTTTTTTGACTGACCCCTAAAACAAGAAAATTCTGTTTAGATTTAGAAATTTTTATTAGTGAGCTTGCTAATATTTTTCCTAAATCCCAATGCTAAGAGTAGATAGCGAAAAGCCATGTAAAATTGTATATTCAATCTGTAAACATGAGTTTTTAGGCTTTTTGATCGAACCACATGTTGTACAATTAAATTCAGATAAGGGATTCTCTCTTACTTATCAAAGGCTTTTCAGCACAACTGCACTTGAGTTCTCCTCCATATTAAATGAAACGGACTTCAAGATTATAAAACTCCTGGAAGAAACCGAACAGGGAAATATTATTAAACGGTTTCATAAAAAGACCATTAGACCGGTTGAATATTTTAGAACCATATTTAATGAAAATATCTACGACACGTTAAGACCCAAAATTGAAAGGAAAATAATTGAGGCCTTAAAACTTATTGGCAACAAAGACCTCTACCTGATGAGTAAAGAAGGCTGGCCAGTAGAAAAAAAGCTTAGTATTGCGACTGAGCCATCATCGGTATTATTTCATTTTAGACGCAATCTGATAGAAACACGATATTTCCCAACCATCAAATTTCAGGGACAGCGAATTGAGTTTATGTTTAAAGACGCTCAAATCATTTGTAATCAGCCCGCCTGGTTATTACTTGATGAAGTACTTTACTATTTCGAGGAAGATGTAGAAGGGAAAAAATTACAACCCTTTCTTAATAAACGCTTTATATCAATACCAAAATCTTCTGAAAAAACATATTTCGAAAAATTTGTTGCCCCGCTAATTGAAAAACATGCAGTTTATGCAGAAGGATTTGAAATCAGGACAGAGAAATTTGAAGCGATACCTATTTTAAAATTACTTCATTCAGACAGTGAGGCACCTCAATTACAATTATATTTTAAATATGGTGATTATATATTTCCATCTGGAAGCGACAGAAGGGTCACTGTACGAACAGAGAAACGCGACAATGACTATATTTTTCACCGAATAAAACGCTCTCTAAGCTGGGAAAAAAACAAGATCAATATATTACAGGAGCTTGGCTTAAGCGCATCAGGATCAATTTTTATGCACGTTTATAATCCGGTAAGCCGGGATAAGGATTCAGAAGATTCTCCTTTTAGCATCATCAACTGGCTAAATGAACATCACGATGAACTGGAAATTAAGGGGTTTTTGTTTGAACAAACCCAGGGAAACAAGCGATATGTAATTGGCCGAAGTAAAATTGATCTAGAGATCAGGGAAAATAACGATTGGTTTGATATTCATGCGGTTGTTCATTTCGGACCGTATCAGATTCCATTTATAGATCTCAAAAATCATATTCTCAATAAGATACGCGAGTTTAAACTCCCATCAGGTGAAATTGCAGTCATACCTGAGCAATGGTTTGCACAATACAGCAATCTGCTTCAATTTTCGGAAGGTAGCAATCAGCTAAAACTAAAAAAGCACCATATTGGCCTTATTAATGATTTCAGTAGTAGTGAGCTGGCTATTGTAAGTATGGACAGGAAGCTTAAAAAGCTAGCTAATTTTGAGGAAATCGAAGAAATCGATATCCCCAAAGCTTTCCATGGAATATTAAGACCCTACCAAAAAGCCGGCTATGACTGGTTTCATTTTCTAAGAAAATATAATTTTGGTGGTTGCCTGGCCGACGATATGGGTCTTGGGAAGACGGTTCAAACCCTTGCATTGCTTCAAAAGGTTAAGGAAGATAACCAAGAAATCGGTGTACATACTACATCTCTGATTATAATGCCTACTTCGCTGGTATATAACTGGATGAATGAGGCTAAAAAATTTGCACCTAAACTTAAGATTCACGCACATACCGGAACCTTTAGAAATAAAGACATCGAAATATTTTCAAATTATGATGTGGTAATTACTACTTACGGTATTACTAGGGTTGATATTGAGATTTTAAAAACGTTTTTCTATGAGTATATTATTCTTGATGAAAGCCAGAACATCAAGAATCCTGCATCAAAATCCTTTAAATCAGTAAAAACCTTAAAATCAAAACATAAGCTTATTCTGAGTGGCACTCCAGTTGAAAATACTGTGAATGACCTTTGGACGCAGATGTCTTTTATTAACCCTGGTTTATTAGGCAGTCAAAGCCTTTTTTATACTGAATTTGTAATCCCTATTGAAAAGAAAAAAGATGAAGAAAAAGCTTCAAAGCTTCAGGCATTAATAAAACCATTTGTATTAAGGAGAACTAAAACTCAGGTGGCCACCGAGTTGCCTCCAAAAACAGAAAATTTGTTTTACTGCCAAATGAGTGAGGAACAGAAAGAATACTATGAAGAGATAAAATCAGAATATCGTAATGAATTGCTTCTGAACCTTGAGAATGGAGGCTTTAAAAAATCACAGGTTCAGGTATTACAAGGGTTAACCAAGCTTAGGCAGATTGCCAATCACCCTAGAATGATTGATGAAGATTATACAGGTGATTCTGGTAAATTCGAGAACGTAATTCATACACTCGAAAATGTACTATCAAGAGGGCATAAAGTTCTTGTATTTTCACAATTCGTCAGGCACCTTGATATTTACAGGAAGTACTTTGATGCAGCCAAAACTCCTTATGCCTATTTAGACGGAGCAACCGCTAAGCGTGGAGAAGTTGTTAAAGAATTTCAGTCAAATAAAGATATCAAGCTCTTTTTAATCTCCATCAAGGCAGGAGGAGTTGGATTAAATCTTACAGAAGCCGATTATGTTTTCATACTAGATCCATGGTGGAATCCAGCAGTTGAGCAACAAGCAATAGACAGGACCCACCGGATTGGACAAAATAAAAATGTTTTTATCTATAAATTTATAACTAAAGATACGGTAGAAGAAAAGATTCTTGCCTTGCAAAATAGAAAACGTAAGGTAGCTGAATCATTGATCACAACTGAAGAAAGTTTCGTTAAATCATTAACTGTAAAAGATATTGAGGATATCCTGAACTGATCACCTGGCCCCTATTTTAGGAAGCGTAAGCCTATACTTAACGGCAATTGTTCGTACAAGCATGATAATGAATACGCTAATAAAGGAATTCATATTATCATCAACACCAAACAACTTTAATACTACAAATACTGCTGCACCCGAAAGGCATGCGGTTGCATATATTTCTTTCCTAAAAATAAGCGGTATCTCGTTAATTAAAGTGTCTCTGATCACTCCACCCATTACCGCAGAAAACATTCCCATAATTATGGCAGCCAGCGGAGAAACTCCAAACTCAAGTGATTTCTGCACTCCAACAACCGTGTAAAGGGCAATCCCCAAGGTGTCAAAAAGGAAAAATGTTCTTCTATATTTTAAAATATAATACTTAAAGAAAATAGCAACTAATACTCCTATTGTTATGGCTATTAGATAATTACCATCAGACACCCAAGCGGGTCGGGTTCCAAGGATCATGTCTCTTAGTGTTCCACCTCCAACTGCGGTAACAAAACCAGTAAACGTAACCCCAAATATGTCTCGGTACACATTTTTATCAGATGCAGCCAAGGCTCCTGAAATTGCAAAAACCAAGGTGCCGAGTAGGTCAATATAATATGGTAACTGCATTTTTTTATAAAAATCTATTTTAATTTAGTGATTTTCATTCATTTTATCGGCATTCAAAAAGTTGAGATACTGCTCCATGCTAATGAAACCTGCTCCCAGACTTTCAAGATGACTGGTATAAACCTGACAATCAATAAGTTTATAGTTCTTATTCTGACAAAGCCAGATCAAGGCAGCCTTCGAGGCATTACTAACTTTGCTAAACATACTCTCTCCACAGAAGACCGAATTTATATGAATACCATACAAACCACCAACAAGCTCCTCGTTTTCCCAAACCTCAACCGAGTGCGCAATGCCTAATCTATATAAATTAATATAGGCCTCCTGCATATCACTTGTTATCCAGGTACCCTCCTGATCTAGACGGCTAACAGTGGCACAAGCTTTAATCACATCCTGGAAAGCGGTGTCAAAGGTAATCCTGAATTTTTTTGAATTAAAGAGCTTATGCATTGATTTAGATATTTTTAAATGATCAGGCAACAATACAAACCGTTGATGTGGCGCATACCATAAAATAGGAGTTCCTTCAGAAAACCAGGGGAAAATTCCGCACTGGTAGGCTAAAACCAATCTTTCAGCAGAAAGGTCGCCACCCATAGCTAGAAGTCCGTCCTCATCTGCAAGTTCAGGTTCAGGAAACCATAGTTCATCTTCAGATAAACAAATAACATGGGTATTAAATTCTCTATCAATCAATTCAGTAACAGTAGCAAAATAGTTGGAGTTAATAAAAGAAGGGAATACAGAGCCATTGATCTCCGGTTAAATTTGTCTTTGATAACTAAAACAATAGAAATAATAGGTAAAAAAATGATTAATGCAAGCATTGGAAGCGAGAGCAGCTCATAAAATGCACCGGTAATTGCGAACTGATAAACATCAATTGTATTTCCAATAATCCAGAAAAGTGCTGCAAAAAAACTGATTACTAATACTCTTTTATTATGGATTGAATTATGAAAAGTATTTTGATTTTCTGTCATTATTTAATTTAGAGAGAACATGTATACTTATTTACAGTGTTGTTCAATAAAATCGGTTGATCTGTCGCTACCTACTAATCTAATAATTTGAAAATCTTCGCAAGCACCCTGAGAATCGCCTTGTTTAAGCTTACGCTGAGCTTGTTTTAACAATCGTTCAATAAATTTATCATCATAGCCTAATTGCATTTTCAAGGTTTCAATTCGCACCTCATCAGCTGCATTGTAATTGCCCTGAAATTTTTTATCATAGTAATTAAAGATAACCATACTCATTCCTTCTCTGGCATGATAAGCACTAATTGCAGCATTAATTTCGTCCTTAGAGCGCTGCTCACATTTATAACCCTTCAGAGTAAAATTTACTGGAAGCACCATGGATACCAATGTATCATGATTAGCCGGCATGATCCATTTACCGGAAGTAAGTCGCACTACACGTAAAGCTTCCTTATCTAGATCTATCCCAAATCCCTTTTTTACCTCTGAGTAATAGATCTTTCCCTGCTGGTTAATTTTAAAACTAACCTGAACTGTGCCCTGCAGACAATTATCTCGAGAATAATCAGGATAGATCAGGTTATTGTAGATGAAGGTTACTAAGCTCTTCTGTCCACCTTTAAAAACAGGTTGTTCATCTGCAAAAAGAGATGTGATATAAAAAAATAAAACAAATATCAAGTTCATGACCATACTTTAAATTTAGTAAATTAAAGAAGAAAAATTATTGGAAAGTTTGATTTAGCAAAATGGCAGGATCCGGACAGTTTCCAAGAAAATTGACCCTTTCAGAAAATTGACATACGCCGGGATAATCTCCATCATAGCCTTGCATATCGAAAATCAGCTGAAAATGCAGATGTGGGGGCCAGTTTCCATTCTCTGAAAAAATTCCAAATTGGCCGATCTTTTCTCCCTGCCTAACTGCTGCTCCTTTTTGTAGTCCTTGAATGCTGCTCAGACTCAAATGACCATATAAAGAATGTATTATCAAACCGCCCAGATCATGTTTAAGTATCAATGTGGCACCATAATCGCCAAAATTGTCATTAAACCGGAAACTATGAATTTGACCTGATAGTGGTGCATAAACGGGTGTTCCTGCATCTGCCCATATATCAATACCCAGGTGTAAACGACGCGGTTCTTCTGCGTTATCAAACAATTCACTTCTAGCATAAAGTGTACGATGCTCATCATAACCCCCAATACC
>CAIJME010000143.1 GCA_903821625.1 uncultured Sphingobacteriales bacterium
GAATCCGTTCGGACGGGCAAAAAAGAACCAAAACGCTACCGCTGCGCCTGCTGCTATGAAAGGTTCTGCGAAGGCTAGGACAGTAATTGCCGCACCAGTCAAGGCGGAAGAGAGGTGAACGGAGGTTCAGTGAATGGATGATTTGTTTAAGATTGAACTAAGTTTTCCTGTACCTGGAGTTAACTACCTTCCATTTATAAAATTTCTTTCTGTTGAAAGCCAAATGAAACAAAAATATATCTTTTTCATCAAGGTAAATAGAGTTAGATAAGCACCCGCGACACGCGCGCGCTAGCGATGGATGATTTGTTTAAGATTGAACTAAGTTTTCCTGTACTTAGAGTTAGCTACCTAAGAAATTAACTTTTACCCGAAAAACTATTTTCTTTTAGAAATCCCAGACTCTGGCTCTAATACGTTTTATATAATGCCGCACATCCAAAACAATTGCTGCCAAAAAATAAACAATCAAAGGAAAGCCTACAGCGAGAAATGAAGAGTAAATAAAAAATAACCTGATTTTAGATATTGAAATATTAAAACGCTCTCCGAGGTATGCACACACACCAAATGATCGTTTTTCAAAAAAAGTTAGAAACTGTTGAAGCATTATTATTAGCTAATATTTTGATTCCTATTTCACAAGATAGGCATTTCTTTTAATTGCAATAAAAATTTTTTATGGTTTTAAGATCTGGGGGTGTCCTACATTTTCAGGTATTAAAATCCAATTCCCTCTAAAATCATTGCCATTTCAGTTTGTAGTTTTTTTGCCTCTTCTCTGGCGCGTTCTGCAAAATCTTCTCCCGATGAAGCAAAAATAATGGATCTGGACGAGTTGACTAATAGTCCGCAGCTAGCCGACAAACCATATTTACAGACCTCATGCAAGCTTCCTCCCTGCGCCCCAACACCAGGAACCAGCAGGAAATGATCTGGTGCATATTTGCGGATATTCAGGAATTCTTCTGCCCTGGTTGCACCAACAACATACATCATTCTATCATTATCGGCCCATGAATTTGCTTTTTGAATCACATTTTCAAATAAACGACCATGTTCGGTATCAATAAACTGAAAATCTTTTCCTCCTTCATTTGAAGTAAGCGCTAATAAGATTACCCACTTCCCTTCAAATGCCAAAAATGGCTTTACTGAATCACTTCCCATATAAGGAGCGATTGTGATGGCATCAAAATTCATACCTGAAGAAGCATGATCAAAAAATGCTTTGGCATACATGGATGAGGTGTTTCCAATGTCGCCGCGCTTAGCATCAATAATACCAAGGCAGGTCTCGGGGATATAATTTGAGGTACCAATTAAACTCTTCCAGCCAGCAATTCCTCTACTTTCATAAAATGCACTATTGGGTTTATAAGCAACGCAGAGATCATGAGTTGCATCAATGATGCGCTTATTAAATTCCAATACCGGGTCTTGAAAGTCGAGAAGAAACTTTGGAATCAGTTCAATATCGGTATCAAGCCCTACACAGAGGAAAGATTTCTTGATTTTTATTTGTTCAATAAGTTGCTTTCTATTCATTTTAACAGCAGAATTTGCACGAAATTAAATAAAGATGGCTTCTTAGACTTAAAAAAAGAATTAAAATTTTGTTTTTTTCTTTTTATTGCATAGAATTGTGTCATAATCTCATTTTATCCCTGAATTCAGGAAATCACAATAATTCTTTTGTAGCAATAGATTGCATTAATTTTTGTGTTGTCGCTCTCCAGGATAAATTTATTGAACTAAAATCCCATATAACATAAACCATATTTAATGCTGGATAGTAATAAATTGAACGATAAGCTCGTTTCAGAGCTACGTGAAATTGCTCAAACCCTTGGTGTAGAAGATACTGACACCTTGCGTAAACAGGATCTCATTACCAGAATCCTTGAAAATACCGAAACTCCACTCGTTAGCGATAAGTCTGTAAATGAGGCTAATGAATCAGAAGTAAATGAGGCTGGTGATAAGCCCCGCAAGCGGCTACGCACCTCTAAATCAGGAAGTGATAGTAAACAGCACCAAGAAATTCCATTAAACAATACCAGGACTTTTGATTTCCCAGAAGATGATGAAGCTCCTATTATTGAATCCGTGATCGAGACCGATATTCCTGAAACATCCTCTGAAGCTTCACTTGTGGTTGCTGAGACAAAACCTTCCGCTGATTCGGCTGATCCAAAGAAATTTGAACGCAGACCCAACCCTAACAATCCAAAACAGAATCCAAGAACACAGGAAGCCCCTGCAA
>CAIJME010000144.1 GCA_903821625.1 uncultured Sphingobacteriales bacterium
CTTACTAACCCTTTCGATGCTGAATTTTTCAATCAGTTCATCCATACTGAAGATCTCCTGCTCCGTTCCGTCGTTCCATCCTAAAAGTGCCAGCATATTGACGAATGCTTCAGGAAGATAGCCCATCTCACGAAAACCACGTGTTGTTTCTGCGGTTTTTGGATCTGTCCAGTTCATTGCATAAACCGGGAATCCAAGCCTGTCACCATCACGTTTACTGAGTTTCCCATTGCCATCAGGCTTAAGAATCAACGGCAGATGCACCCATTCCGGCATATCTGCTTTCCATCCAAGGTATTCCCACAGAAGGATATGAACCGGTGCTGATGGAAGCCATTCTTCACCTCTGAATGCATGACTGATTTTCATTAAATAATCGTCAACAACTACTGCCAGATGGTAGGTTGGCATACCATCGGCTTTTAATAATACTTTATCATCAACCAGATTGGTATCAAAACTGACATCGCCACGAATCATATCAAAAAAATGCAGGGTTTCATCTGCAGGAACCTTGATACGAATCACATACGGAACCCCTTGATCAAGCAATGCTTTTGTTTCAGCTTCGGTTAGTTTTAATGAATTCCGCAGAAAATTGCGGTTTTCATGTCCGTAACGAAAGTTTGGAGTTATTTGTCGTTGTTCATCCAGTTCTTCAGGAGTATCAAATGCATAATAGGCATACCCATCTCTAACCAGTTGTTCTGCATAGATCCTGTAATTTGCCTTACGCTCGCTCTGACGATAAGGGGCAAATGGACCACCGTTTTTTGGGCCTTCATCCGGATTTAATCCACACCATGCAAGACAATCTAAAATATAGCGTTCTGCACCTTCTACATAACGGTTTTGGTCGGTATCTTCAATTCTCAGGATAAAGTCGCCACCATATTTACGGGCAAACAAATAATTAAACAAAACAGTTCTAACTCCTCCTAGGTGTAAACCACCAGTAGGGCTTGGGGCAAAACGTACTCTTACTTTTTTAGTGATATCAGGCATGCGGTAAAGATAAAAGAATGTTATCAGTTGTCAGTTATGTGTTGTCAGTTCGGAGTAAATTAGTGTAGTTTCGAATACAATGGTTATTCAGGGAATAGTTGAGAATTGATTTTCAATGAACCACTACATTCCTAACCAACTAACTAACATCAACTAACCAACTAAATTCCTACCTTTCAATTTCCTTTTGTAATTTGCTAAAATATATGAATCCATACGATAGGAAACGCCTCTGGAAGTTTATTTTATTCGCATTTGCACTGATAATTGTGGGTGCATCGGTATGGTATACCGACTATCTGGTAAGGAATATATCTACTGCAGAGCGAACCAGAGCTGAATTATGGGCAAGAAGTACCCGTAATATAATCGCGATGCCCGATGTGAATGATGAATATATAACCTTTATCTACAACATGCGGGATAGTTTGGCAGTTCCGGCAATTGTAGTTGATTCTGCTGAAAATATCATCACCTGGCGTGGGCTCGACAGTACAAAAACAAATTTTGAACTAGAAGCTGATGCTAAGAAAAAGCACGATCCTAAATATTTTAAATCTCAGTTGAAAGAGATGAAATCTCAGCACCCGCAGCCAATAGTTCTTGAATTAAACAATCGGAATAACGAGAAATGGTATGTCTATTATAAAGACTCTACCTTGTTAACTCAATTGAGGGCTTTCCCTTACGTACAATTGTCGGTGATTGCAATCTTTTTGCTGATTGCTTATGGGGTTTTCAATTCTTCCAGAAAGTCGGAGCAGGACCAGGTATGGGTAGGACTAGCTAAAGAAACGGCCCATCAGTTAGGTACACCAATTTCTTCATTAATGGCCTGGGTAGAGCTTCTTAAATCTAAATTTAATGCTCCAGATGATCCCCTGATTATTGAAATGGAGAATGATGTCAAGCGGCTTGAAACGGTTGCTGATCGATTTTCCAAGATCGGTTCCAAGCCCATTCTGCATAATCACGTGGTATATCAGGTGGTTGCAGAATTTGTCAATTATTTCAAGGTCAGGGTGAGTGATAAGATCGAATTCATCTTATCTGGAGATAAGCAGGTTGAGGCATTGGTTAACGTGCCTTTGTTTGACTGGGTTATCGAAAATATACTTAAAAATGCTGTGAATGCCATTGAGGGACAGGGCAGCATTAAAATTGAGATCAAAGAGAATCTGGTTAAAGAACAGGTTTTCATTGATATCACAGATACGGGTGCAGGTATTCCCAGATTAAAATTTGATGCGGTTTTTCAACCTGGATATACGACCAGAAAACGAGGATGGGGACTTGGCCTTTCGCTCACCAAACGAATTGTTGAAAATTACCATCAGGGAAGTGTTTTTGTCAAAGATTCTGAATTAGGAAAGGGTACAACCTTCCGGATAGTTTTAAAAAGTAATATGACCTATGAAGCGACCACAAGCTGAAGAATTTCCTCTTTTTTATAAAGGATATGTTGATACGGTTAGTGAAAATGTGTTGACAGAACTGGAACAGCAGATGGAATCATTTTCCGCTTTGTTAAGGAGCATCTCCGCAGAAAAGGCGTCATTTGCCTATGCCGAAGGAAAATGGACAATAAAAGAGCTAGCTGGGCATGTGATGGATACCGAGAGGATCATGGCGTATCGTGCTTTGCGAATTGCTCGAAATGATGCAACCCCGCTACCAGGTTTTGATGAAAATGACTATGTAGCCAATGCCCATCTTGCAGACAGGAGTTTGGAAAGCCTAGCAGATGAGTTTGCAGCTTTACGGAAGGCTAATATGTATCTAATCAGATCCCTGAATGCGATTGAGATTGATCGATCCGGAATTTCAAATGAAAAGCCCATCAGTGTGAGAGCCCTGATTTTTATTATGGCCGGGCATGTAAACCATCATGTTGCTATTTTGAAGCAACGGTATTTATGATCTGGTCAAGAGAATACACTGTTGATGAACTTTTAGGGATACGCTAGGCGGATAGGTGATTTTACATATTCTCTTACCTAAGTGAAAATTCATATTTCGGATTGTGCTAAAGCCGAATGTAATTTTCCTAACCTCTCGCTAAATATTGTGCTGAAGCTTTGGTTTGGCCTTTAAACTGAATAGCCCGGTGCTTTAGCTCCGGGTGAAAATCCGGTTATCTTAAGGGCTTCAGCCCAAAACATAAACGATCAGTACGGAGCAAATACTGGTGCTTCAGCGCCAATATACCGATAAATAACCCACATCTACCATTCCCTAATCCGAATTTTTATTATTCCAAAACTTTCGAATATTGTTTTCTAAATACCTGAAATGTCATTTATAAAAATAATTATCCATTGTGTATGGAGCACAAAAAATCGAATTCCATTCCTAAAATCATCCGAATTCCGGAATGAACTTTGGGATCACATTCGTCAAAATTCGAAAAAGAAAAAT
Source organism: uncultured Sphingobacteriales bacterium (assembly GCA_903821625.1). GTDB lineage: Bacteria > Bacteroidota > Bacteroidia > Sphingobacteriales > Sphingobacteriaceae > Daejeonella. The sequence continues at coordinate 3,424 of CAIJME010000144.1, forward strand.
ATACATATAGACACAATAAACGGGTATTATGAACATTGCCACTGTCTCATTTCCTTAAATAGCGATCAATGTATTAAGGATGTTCTTCAATTAATCAAAGGAGAATCTTCTAGATGGATAAACCTGAGAGGTGGATTTACCAATTCGTTTGCATCAAAATTTGAATGGCAGGATGAATACCTGGCAATTTCTGTTTCTGAATCCAATTTAGCTATGGTAAGAGAATACATTAAAAAGCAGGAAATTCATCATCAGAAAAAATCATTTGAAGAAGAATATAAGGCTTTTATTGAAAAACTGGGCTTTAATTAAATCAGAGGAGGCTAATGGTCTATCTATTGAGCTAAAGCACAATATAATTGTACTCACATGTTGCAGAACATTGGGCTGAAGCCCACCTATATAATGGCCCGAAATGAATAAACTCATTAACTCCAGCTAAAGCTGGAGCCTATTGAACAACCGTACAGAGCTAAAGCTGGAGCCTATTGAACAACCGTACAGTTGTCATCTCATAAATACTTTTGTCGAACACATCTGATAACCTGGGAGGCTTAAATAAAATAGCGGTATACCTGTTATGATTGAGACTTTCTACTTCAATTGATGAGTGATATTACAATAGATTTATTCTATATCTCAGGAGCTTGGTCTACATTTTTCTGAAACTTTTGCAGTATCACTGCAATCAACATCACCAGCAAACAACCTACTACATTCAGCCATAAGAAAGCCATAGCATCCATTATCCAGCAGGTAAAGATGATGATTTCTGTAAGGATAGCTGCAATAAATGTTGCGGATCCACCAATCCTTTTCAAGTAGAATCCAACAATAAAAATACCGAGTATCGTGCCATAGAACAGAGACCCTAAAATATTAACCGCCTCCAGCAGATTACCCATTTTACTTGCGAAAAGTGCCATAAAAAGGCTTAATAGTCCCCACATGATGGTAATCCATCGGGATACCGAAAGATATTTTTCATCCGAAGCATTTTGATTGATCAGGCGTTTGTAGATATCCACTACGGTGGTTGAGGTCAGCGAATTTAAAGCACTGGCTGTTGAACCCATCGATGCCAAAAAGATGATTGCGATCAGTAGTCCAATCAAACCCTGAGGTAGATAGCGAGTTACAAAGCTTAGAAATACGTAATTATTATCATTTGTTTCTGCTTCAGGATCATTCTTTTTCATCAGGTCAACCGCTTGCTGCCTGATTGCTTTTGTTTTTGTGTCGGCCGCTTCAAGAATAATCCTATGGGCATTTATGGCCTTTTCATCTTTAGCATCAAGGGCTATTTCTAGCTGGTGTATCTCTGCCTGTTTTTTAATAAATGCATCTGAATAGTCTGCTTTGATTTTTTCAAGATCCTTACTGTATGCACTTTTCTCTAATTTTCCTAATTCATAACTGTTAAAGAAAATCGGAGGTTGAGTGTATTGATAAAATGTAAAAACAAGTACTCCAATGAGCAGGATTAAGAATTGCATGGGGATCTTCACCAGGCCATTCATCAATAAACCCAAGCGACTCTGTGCTACTGATGAGCCTGTGAGATAACGCCCTACCTGACTCTGGTCGGTTCCGAAATAAGATAATTGCAGGAAGAAGCCTCCGATCAGACCACTCCAAACCGTGTATTGATTATTCCAGTCGAATGAAAAATCAATGGCATTGGTACGCCCCATTTTACCGGCTATTTGAAGGGCTTTCCCAAATCCGACACTTTCAGGAAGCAGTTGAACGACTAATATTCCAGCAACTAGCAAGCCCGAGAATATGACCGTCATTTGGAGCATTTGAGTATAAGATACCGCCTTTGTCCCACCATAAACGGTATAAGTAACCACAAGCCCACCAATAAATAGCGTGGTGTAGGTAGTATCAATATCCAGGATCGTTGACAGAATGATGGATGGAGCATAAATGGTAATTCCGGTTGAAAGCCCGCGCTGTACAAGAAACAAAAATGCCGTCAGTGCTCTTGTTTTTAAGTCAAAACGTTTCTCCAGAAATTCGTAGGCGGTATAAACTTTTAGTTTCTGGAAAATGGGAACGAACGTAATACAAATCACGATCATTGCCAAAGGCAATCCAAAATAGAATTGCACAAATGACATCCCGGATGAAAATGCCAATCCCGGAGCAGAAAGAAAAGTAATGGCACTGGCCTGAGTGGCCATCACCGAAAGCGTTACACTATACCAGGGAAATGATTTATTCCCAAGCAGAAAACCATCGATGTTCTTTGTCCCCCGGCTTTTATAAATGCCATAAGCAACAATTATAAATAGGGTTGCAACTAATACTATCCAATCTATCCCGCTCATTCAAAAGTTTTAGTGAACAGATAGCAGGATACGATCAGAACAGCCAGCCATATAATCAAAAGATAATAAAACTGGTTCCAGGTTTTAAAGAAAGGAATGTGTTCCTGATTAGGCTTCTTCATTCTTCTGAACAACATTGCTCCAGAATCCTGCTGAAAGAAGTCCAAATACACCACCCAATACCATATGGAATACGGTTCCAGAAACTACGCATGCTGTAAATACGCCACATAATACAGCTGGAATAATATAATAAATACTATTGCTTGTTTTACTTTTTTCGGTTTTCATTTATTTTTTATTAGTGATCAAATTTACAAATAATCTATATGCACCGGGTATTCCTGCCGGTAATTCTCGGAAAAATACAAGTGATGTATAAACAAATCTCCCTTTGCCATAATCTGTAACCAGTAATGATCCATCTTTTGCAGGCTCTCCAGGGTCATTCATACTTAAAATACGACTATATTTTGGATCAGCATCAGTTGTGAAATATAAACCTCTTTCCTGAATCCAACCTTCAAAATCTTTAGCTGTGATTTTATTGGGATAGTTCAATACTGGATGGTTTTTGTCAAGGAATGTGACCACTGCATTTTCTTCTGTTACTCGGTCGCGTGAGATTTTAAAGGGGTAGGGTCCTATATTTTGTACCAGAAGAGGATTATTTACATTATACTGGACCAAGTATGTGCCACCCCTGTTCACATAGTCCATAAGTTTTGACTGCATCAAATTTAGTCGTTCGTTCACATTATATGCTCTTACTCCTGAAATAATAGCATCATATTGTGAAAGATCTGAGTTCATGATTTCAGCTTCTGTAAGTATTTGTACCTGGTATCCAATCTGATTTAAAGATTCTGGTATCAAATCGCCAGCCCCTTGAAGATAGCCAATTTTTTTACCTCCGGTTATGAGGTCAATCCGTTCAATTTTGGCTTCAGCCAATGGAAATAATGTTTGAAGCGGGATATGATCATAATTTATAACTCTGTTTCCGCGATTAAAATTTCCTTGCGGTGTTTCGATATTAAGTGTAAATACACCAGATAAAGAAGCATCACTGGGTGTTATTTTCAACTCAACAGTTTTTTCTGCACCCTTTTTTAACAGTTCGAATTTAATTTTTTCAGGTTCAACCTTCCATCCGGATGGAACTGTTGGAATGAGCGTTCCACTGCTTTTATCACGGTATGCTTTTAACTGTATTTGTATCGTTTTGGAGGTATTTCCAGTAAAAACATAAGCCTTGTCTGCAATACTGGAGGTTACCGGTGGAGCGATGATCAAAGGCTGATACACCTCACCCCGAACCTGATCGGTATATTTAAAAACAGCCGGACGCTGGTAGGATATTTCCATACCAGCGATATTGAAAATAAAGTTTACGATAGCCGGAGCTAGATTTTCAGGATAGCCTACTAACTGCATATCGCTGATCGTAAACATCCCATCCGAGTGTTTTTCATTTAGCCAATAAGGTTCTGTTATAGTTTTCGCTAAAGTAATTTCTTCAATACTTTTTAAACTGCCATTTTTTAGATCTGTCAATTGTTTTTTTCCGTTAGTAGAAACAAGTTTGACAGGCAATTCAGATTGGATAAGAACTTCAGACCGAAGTTTTATGCTATCGCCCAGCGAATAAGTAGGCTGAATTGCATAGCTTTCAAACCAAAGGCCAGCCGCGGCTGCGATCAGATCTTTCAGTTCTTTTGCTTTCAGTTCCTTCCAATAACTAGTAGGTAGTTTTTCTAATGCTTTCAAAATGCTGACCAATGCATCAACCGAACCTGATGGATGGTCGGCATTAAAATTCTTATCAGCAAGATCAATCATTCTGCCAATTTCTTGGCCTCCAGAAATACGGTTCCAGTTTGAATTAATATTCTCGAAGAGGTCTGCCTTGGCCGAAATCCCCTTTATAGGAGTAAAATATTCATAAGACTGACCGCGTTGTTTTGCGCTACCAAAGCCCTGACTTTTATGATTTGTGCGGCTTTCGGCTGCAATTTCTCCATATCCTTTGCCAATCAGGGGGTTGAATACTCCAACATTCAGCTTAAGCTGATCATCAGAAGTGGTGTTTAATCCGCCAAAATTAAAGGTGTTCCAAACGATTCGCTGCGCTGACCAAATCTCTACATATTTCAACTGTTCAGGGAAACGCTTTGGATCGGCTGCAGCGATAAATGCTTCACGGGCAATGATTGCAGATGCTGCATGCTGACCGTGACCGGCACGCGCGTCTTCTGGGAAGCGTGTGATAATGACATCAGGTTTGAACTTGCGGATTACCCAAACGGCGTCAGCCAGAATTTGTTCCTTATCCCATATTCGAAAGGTTTCTTCCGAATTTTTGGAAAATCCAAAATCAATGGCCCTAGAAAAAAACTGTTCAGCACCATCCATTCTTCTTGCAGCAAGTAATTCTTGGGTACGTATTAACCCCAGTAATTCTGACTGTTCATTTCCAATTAGGTTTTGGCCACCATCACCTCTGGTAAGTGATAGATATCCGGTTCTGTATTTTTTTTCTTTTGCCAGAAATGCCAGGAGTCTGGTATTTTCATCATCCGGATGTGCCGCAATGTATAATGCAGAACCCAATACATTCAATTTCTTGAGTCCGAGTTTGATCTCTGCAGAGTTATATTGCACCGATGTTTGCCCGGCAACAACTAAGGGAATAAACAGAAAAATACTAAATCCTAATTGGCGAAAATTCATAATTTATGACCTATGAATTTCGAAAATAACCAAAAAAGAATGTTTAATCAGGATGACACAAAAAATTTACCTGCAACAAGGTTTTGCCGTCAAGGATTAACCGATAGATTTTAATGAAAAAAGCGGTTAGATATTGACTATCTAACCGCTTTCTCAAAATTACAATTAAAAACTTGTATAGCTTAAAGCTTTTATCCGACTCTCAGCGTGCAATCTTTGCATGGCTGAAAGGCGTTTCACTATTCGTTGAACAAATGCCTTAAGTTTGATTAACCTTTATTTTATAAATTTACGAATTTTCACAATTGTTCTCAAATAAGTTTTCAACATTTTATTTCTATTCTTCGAAGCCTTATACCCTTTTAATATGCTTTTAATTAATTTTTAAGGTATTTTCAAATAGCTTAAAGATACGTTTATACTCATCTGTCCAGCTCGAAGGCTCAATAAAGCCATGATCTTCAACTGGATAAACCGCAAGTTCCCAGTTATCCTTTTTTAGCTCAATTAGACGCTGAGATAACCTGACAATATCCTGAAAGTGAACATTTACATCGACCATTCCATGGGCCATCAGCAGGTTTCCTTTCAACCCTTCAGCAAAATAGATGGGCGAGCTTTTTTTGTATGCTAGTTCGTCATTTGCTGGTTCATTAAGGATATTTGCGGTATAACCGTGGTTGTAATGAGCCCAGTCAGTAACCGAACGTAAAGCACCCCCAGATTTAAAAACTTCAGGCGTGGTAAACAATCCCATCAGGGTCATAAACCCACCGTATGATCCGCCATAAATTCCAACATTCTCTGGATTAACCCCATATTTTTCAACTAACATTTTTACTCCATCAACATGATCTGTCAGGTCTTTTCCACCCATGTGACGATAGATCCCGGTACGATGATCACGACCATAGCCTGAACTGGCTGTGTAGTCAATATCAATTACGGTATAACCGTTATCAGTTAATAAATTATTGAACATATACTCTCTAAAATACTGGCTCCACCAATAATGAACATTTTGAAGGTATCCGGCACCATGAACAAATACCACTGCTGGTTTAGATGGAGCTTGTTTTTCAGGTTTGTAAACACGTGCATACACATCTGATCCATAACGGTTGGTAAATTTTACCATTTCAGGCTCTCTCCATGCATACGATTTAAACTCTTCGGTTGAAGAATTAGTGATCTGCTCAACTTTTGCTCCTGCTTTGTTTTCCTGGATAAATAGCTCCCATGGCTTATTGGAAGAAGAGTACCTGATGGCCAGCCATTTTTCATCGGGCGAAAGGCTAACCTCATTTCCACCCTTCATCGAAGTTAGTTTTACAGATGCTCCGCCTTGTACCGGGATTCTGTAAAAATGGGTAATACCTGGGTGCTCCATGTTTGCACTTAAGTAAAAGCTCTTCTTATCATTTGATAGCTGCAGACTCTGCACTTCATATTTTCCAGAGGTGATCTGTTTTTTAACTCCCGAACTCACATTTAATGTATAAACATGTGAATATCCAGTTGCCTCACTTTGAAAATATAGGGTATTACTATCTAGCCATCCAATATTGGCTCCCCCAAAAAATCCGCCTATGCCTGGTCCGCCAATCCATGCCTCATCACGCTGACGATCTAACAGAGATAGCATTCCGCTAGTCTGATCCAGTTTCATGATCCATCGATCTTTATTGTCTAAAGAAGAAACTACAACCACGGCCTGTGATCCTTCAGCATTCCAAAAGGGACCATTGATCGAAACTTTACGGTCTTCATTCTTTTTTGTACGCTCTGCGAGTTGTTTAGGATAGTCTTTTACATAGTCAGGAAGGTCTTTAATTCCAGGAATATCTTTAGTAATAATCGGATAGATGGTATCTCTTTTGATATCGTAAACATAGCTTTCATTAACAGCCAATGCATTGCCAACCTTAGTGCGACCGTTGATATCTTCGGTATATCCACTTTCGGTGACATAATTTGGAACGATTGTATTTTTGTTTCCTTCGGGGCGCTTCATTAAGCGAAAGGCAATGTATTTTTCATCCGGACTCAGACGTACACTCATTAAAAAACTACGCTCGTCCAGATAAAATTCTTTTGGACCCTTTACTGCATCGGCTTTGTTTTTTACTTCCCTGCTTTTACGGTCTTCTTCTCTCTTTTTGATGATCTCAAACTCATTGATCTGGTCTTGTCTTAGCCACTGATCTTGTTTGTTCAATGCAGCTTCCGGACGTTTCCTTGTGCGGGTAAAGTTACTCAGCTGAACAAGTGTTCCGCTATTTAATGCCATACTGAATAGGTTGTCGCCCCGTTGAAATAATACTTTACTTTCATCCGAATTAAAAACAGGATTATTTTCCCGGTCCAATGTGCTGGTAAGTGTGCTTTCCTGTCCAGTGCTTATGTTACGGATAAAAATATCTCCGTTTCGCTCAAAAAGAATTTTTGTTCTGTCTTTCGAATAGCTTATAGAACCCTTGTTTAATGATTTCCTTAAGTCGTCTGATGTTTTTTGAGGTTTGCGGTTATCTATAGCAATCTGGTAAAGAGGCTCTTCTTTTACCCTTTCCGGATTCCAGTTAAAGTAAACCGTACGGCTATTGTTATCCCATTCAATATTTGTTGGAGATACTCCCATCCATTTAGGATCGCGCATGATCTTTTCTACACTTAGGGTACCCAGATTCTGTGCAGTTGCAGACAAATATCCAGCAGTCAAAAAGATGAATAATAGTTTTTTCATAATATTTATATTAATTTTTTAGTTTTCTCATCCCAATCTTTTTTATCTTCACTAACACCTTCTACGGCATAGCAACAATATATTCTTTGGTGTAGGCTTTAGCTCTTTCCCAATAAACAATCCTATTTGCTTGAATTTTAATAGCTCATCTCATTAAATTACCGCTTAGGTCGACTCGTATATTATAGGGTTGAAGATATTTATCGGCCAGGATGCCAAATTCTTTTCTGTTGATATTTTTTTTCGGATCAAATATACTGTTCAGTTTAAAGCTAACTTTCCATCCTTCTTCAATCTCTTTGTTTAGCTCATTTCCTCTGTTTGCAATATATTTAAATAAGCTGATGGCATCATTAATAGTTAAGGTATCTTTTTTATTGTCGGCAAACCAAAGCTGACTTCTTGTGTAAAACTCTTTCATTGGGCCTCTCATATCTTCTGCTCTTACAAGTCCGGCCGTGTCGAATTGTATCTTACCATTTGAAAAACTAGATTTTATAAGTCCGCTAAGGCCTAGTCTTTGAAAAGTAAGAAAATTAGGGTCTTTCAGTTCAATATCAGAATATGGAATCAGCAATGCATCAAATGCGAGTAATTCGCCTTGAACTACACGCACATTAATAGTCTTGGTACTTGTTTTAAAGAAGGCACAATAGGCTGCTATGGTACCTGCTGCTTTTCCCGCCGACATTTTTGATAGTCTTATTTTTCCGATTTGTTTAGGAATAATAATTAAATTTTCTGCTGCCTGAGGGATCAATGCTCCCATGGGAACAGTGAAATAAGAACCAGTTTCCTGATAACCAAGGGCAACTGAGGTTCTGTAAAGCTTATTTTCAAAGGGATTAATAGTAGTACCAGGGATGACCATGGTTTGTTTAGCATCTACTCTGAGCATAGATGAAATGGAAAGATTATCGGTTGCATCTACCACTACATCTGCTTTAATCTTTTGTCCACCAATTAATCTGATTTCCCAGCTTTTGCCGTCTTTTTTAATTTCATCAACCGCATTGTTATTATTAATGGTTAAATTTTTAACAGTATCACTAATTCCCCTAATCAGATTTGAGGCCTGGCTAAGCATTACAGGTATGGCAATGATGGAGTCCTTGGTCTTTGATCTCTTTCTTTCTTTCAGAGAATAATAATTTTTAATGCTTTTTATAAAGGGCAGATCTTCTTCAGAAAATATCGGACTAACTGATAAGGATTGCGTCAAATACATAGTCTTTGCACCTGAACGTGCAGATTGTATAGAAGCTGCAACAGCTGATGGTGTATTACCAATTACCAAAACACCTGTTTTTGTGGTTTGTGCTTGTAAAGTGATACTGGTAATCAGCAGAATAAAAAAGCTGGAAATTCGACTTATCATATTTTATATAATCTGAGGGCTTAATTTACTGTTTCTTTCATTAATTTTACGATCAACTATAAATAACCTTTTATGAAACTCATTACTCGCCGAAATAGTATAATTGCCTTGTTATGTTTGATTAGTTTTTCTTTTGGTGGTTTTATCACCCAAAAGGCAGAAGAAGAAAAAATCACTATTCTTTTGGTTAAACAAGCTCAAAAAATTATGGGGCTAGATTTTACCGATATAGAAGCTGATTCTATGCTCACTGATTTGGAAGGACAGCGAAAGAGTATGCTAGCCATACGCAAATTAAATATCCCTAATTCGGTGTCACCTGCTTTAAATTTTAATCCGCTCCCGGTAGCTTATCAATTTCCAGACAAAGTAAACTATTTTAAGGCATCCACTGAAGCGAATTTGAAACTTCCTGCATCGAAAGATGAACTGGCTTTTTTTACGGTCAGACAATTAGCTGAGCTGATACGTACCAAACAAATATCATCTGTTGAATTGACCCGCTTTTTTATTGAGCGGATCAAAAAATATGATTCAAAATTACAATTTGCTATCACAATCACCGAGGAGCGTGCTTTGAGGAATGCTAAAAAGGCGGATGCCGAGATCGCCGCTGGTAAGTACAAGGGATTATTGCATGGAATTCCTTTTGGAGCAAAAGATTTGCTGGCAGTAAAGGAATACAAAACAACCTGGGGTGCAGTTCCTTATAAAGATCAGATTATTGATGTGGATGCAACCGTTATTACTAAATTGGAGAATGCTGGCGCTATACTGATCGCAAAAATGACCTTGGGCGAGTTAGCGATGGGTGATGTTTGGTTTGGTGGAAAAACTAAAAATCCTTGGGATCTGAACCGTGGATCTAGCGGTTCTTCGGCCGGATCTGCATCAGCAGTTTCTGCAGGATGTATGCCCTTTGCGATTGGTTCTGAAACTCTTGGATCTATTGTTTCTCCTTCTTCAGAATGTGGCACAACCGGATTGCGTCCAAGTTTTGGCAGAATAAGTAAATATGGTGCAATGGCCCTAAGCTGGAGCATGGATAAGCTTGGTCCAATAACCAGAAGTGTAGAAGATTGTGCCATTGTATTCAATGCTATACAGGGCACAGATAATAAAGACCTGAGCCTGATTTCAGCACCTTTCAACTATAGTGCACCTATTGGATCTAGCTTGAAGGGATTTCGAATCGGCTATATCCCATCAGAATTCAATAGAAAATATGCTAATTCAGCAAATGACAGTTTGAGTCTTAAAAAATTAAAAGAAATGGGAGCAGAGATGGTTCCAATTGAACTCCCGCTATTACCTTATAGAGATTTGATCATTGTTCTTGCTGCTGAATCAGGCGCTGCTTTTCAGGAGCTTTCTTTGTCGAATCGTGACGATCTGATGGTCAAGCAGGATAAAAATGCTTGGCCAAGTGGTTTCAGGTCAGCTCATTTTATCCCAGCTATAGATTATATTCAGGCTAACAGAGCAAGAACTATACTTATTGAGCAGCTCAATAAAACAATGAAGGGTATTGATGTTTTTATAGCACCGGCATTCGGACAAAATTTACTGGCCACGAATTTAAGTGGGCATCCCTGCGTAGTTTTGCCCAATGGTTTCAGAAATGGTTTGCCAACAAGCATTACCTTTACCGGACAGTTGTTTGGCGAAGGCAAATTATTAAAAATAGCCCAGGCCTATCAAAAATCAACAGACTTTGATCAGAAACATCCCCTTATGAATTTTTAAATATCACATTCGTCTGCTTGAATTTCGTAAATATCCCCTATGCAAGAAAACCTAAACCATTTATTTGAGCAGCAAAGGGCTCATAGCCTAACCTTAAGAAATACCAAAGCACAGGAGAGGAAAGAAAAGCTCAAAAAGCTAAAAATTCTGATTCAGGATAATGAAAGGCTGATCTTTGATGCACTTGAAAAAGACTTACGTAAGTGTGAATTTGAAGCCGCTTTAACAGAGGTTTATTTTGTTTATGCTGAAATAGATTTTGCCATAAAGAACCTTTCCTCCTGGATGAAGCCCAAAAGGGTTTCGGCAAGCATGAGTAGTTTTTTTACTAAGAACCGAATACACTACGAACCTAAAGGTGTTTCTTTGATCATTTCACCGTGGAATTATCCATTTCAGTTGCTCATGGCCCCATTGGTCTCGGCCATTGCTGCCGGTAATACAGCCATGCTTAAACCCTCAGAATTGAGTAGCGCGACCGCTGCTCTGGTTACAAAATTGATTAATGATCATTTTGAAAGCAAGGAAGTTGCTTGTTTTGAAGGCGATGCCAGTGTATCTGAATCTTTACTAAAATTACCATTCGACCATATCTTTTTTACCGGAAGCCCGAAGATCGGTAAGGTGATCATGGAGGCTGCAGCTAAGCACCTGAGTTCGGTAACACTCGAACTGGGTGGTAAATCGCCGGTAATTATTGCCGAGGATGCCAATCTGGAGAAAGCAGCAGAAAAAATTGTCTGGGGAAAGTTTATGAATTCCGGTCAAACCTGTATTGCCCCTGATTATGTTTTAGTTAAAGCTGAGCAGGAGCAAGAATTTATTAGACTTGCATCAAAAAAAATCGATCAATTATACCGTACAAACGATATCCTTGATCGCAAAAGTTATGGAAAAATCATTAGTGCAGGGCATTATAATCGCTTAAAGGATTTGAGAAATAAGGCCGTTGAGGATGGTGCTTGCATCGTGAAAGGTGGTGCAGACAGCGATCAAGATCATACGCTTGAACCCAC
>CAIJME010000145.1 GCA_903821625.1 uncultured Sphingobacteriales bacterium
AAAATTGCCAAATTAATGGGAAGTTTATACTTTTTTACATATTTCATTTCGATTAAAAAGGATTGAATATTTTTTATATTTTTGAATCATGAAAGATCTCCTAACACCTCGTTTTATAGTATTAAGCCTATTAGTAATTGCAGCTGCTTTAACGCGTGCACTCCCCTATTTGATTCCTCACATCTGGAACTTTACAGCCATAGGAGCTCTAGCTATTTTTTCAGGAGCGCAATTTTCAAATAGAGGCCTTGCTTTTATCTTACCTTTAGCAGCAATGGCAATTTCAGATATAGTAATCGGGAATGGGTTTAGTGTTTTAGTCTATATTGGTTTTACAGCAATGGTAGCTTGCGGATTCCTGGTAAGAAGTAAGGTTACTGTTACCAACGTAGTACTTGCTTCATTCATAAGCGCAAGTGTATTTTTCCTGATCACAAATTTTGCATTCTTTTATCCAGCAACTTTATACCCGCATAATTTTTCAGGCATACTTACATCCTATGCAGCTGGTTTACCATTCTTTAGAAATATGTTAATCGGAAATATGGTATTTTCTGCGGTTTTATTCAGTAGTTTCTACCTGTTATCTAAGCGATATCCAGTATTAGCCAAATAACAATTTAGCTTTTATAATAAAAAAACCTGATTGATATTTCATTCAGGTTTTTTTATGCTATAAATTCAATAATTGTGCGAAAATTCAGAGACTTTATCGCCTATTGCTTCCAGAAAATTCTCAAAGCAATTCAGCTGATGTCCCTATTATCCAAAAAAAGACCATGCTTTTGATTGCTTTCCTAATTGATATCTAAAAATAAGAACCCAGTTTCAGAACCACCTTTCACTTGATTGATCTTTAATGGTTTAAAGACTATCTCTCCTGTTTGATAAGGTATTGAATTTTTAAATATTGGCCCTGCATAGCAAAAGGTATGATATTCTCCATTTTCACCACATAAATCAACTTCAGTTGGTATATCTGCAATGAAATTAGTATCTAATTCCCTTCCAAGCCAATCAGCAGAAAGTATACTGGTATTAATGCAGCAGGTTATCGCTTTAAAGTCATTAGCAATGAAATTATTCATTAGTTTTAATGTGGATATATTCCAGATCGGAAAATATGCTTTTAAACCTCCCCTATTGACCAGATCTTCTCTATATTTTCGGAGATCTTTCAAATGAATATCTCCAAAAGCAAGAAATTCAACACCTTTTTCCTTCAAATCTTCGCATAATTCAAGGAAAAAATATTCGTATGAATTATTATCTGGCAGATTAGGAACCCACATTTTAATTACTGGTAGACCTAAAGCTTCGCATTGTCTATCCAGTAACTGTTCAGGAATTCCATGCATAGATATCCGCTTATATTCCTCGTTTAATGTGGTAACTAGCGCTACTAGCTCAAAACTCTTATCGTTTAGTAGGTTATGCAAGGCCATTGCTGAATCTTTTCCAGCACTCCAAAACAGGACAACTTTTTTCATTTATTTCATTTAAACAAAAATAGCGATGAATTTAATCCATCGCTATTTCCTATTATAGATATTTTTAGTTTATCCCCAATCTAAAACCTGCATTAAAATTCAGCCCTTTTGTCTGATAGCCTGCAAATTCTATATAATCTTCATTCAAAATATTTTTAATATCACTGAACAAAGTAAGTTTTGATGTGGGTTTGTATTGGATATAGGCATCAACCATATTAAATGATCCAAGCTCAGCTTGAACAGTTTTAAAAGTTTTTCCATCATAATATCTGTCTGTTCTATCTCCAGTATGTTTATAAATCAAATTTAAACTCACTTTTTCGCTTAATTCAATACCGGCATTCAATCCATACGAATTTTTTGGTCTGCGAAATAAGTTAAAAGCTGTGTTAACCGGTGTGGTTACTTGGCCTGTAACATATGCGTAATAGGCATTCAAACTGATCATAGATAATGGCTTTAGCCCTAACTCCAGTTCAAATCCATTATCTTTTTGTCTGTTTTGATTGATATAGCCAAACTTATTTGTAGCAATCTGGCCAAAATCAATCACATTTTCTATGTCTCTTTTGAAATACGAAAGTGAAAGGTTGATATTTTGGGTAAAATTCAAATCAAAACCAGTCTCTAAACTAGTTGACGTTTCTGGTTCAAGAGCAAGATTTCCATAGGTCGAAAACAATTGGTATAAAGATGGAACACGATAAGCAGATGATAAATTTACAAAAAGCTTATAGCGCTCTGCAAATAGATAGGATGGATTAATGGTATACGTAAAATTGGTTCCATATTCACTATGATTATTAAGGCGCCCTCCTAATTCGGCCTGAAAACCGGTATTTGTTCTAAAAAACAGAGAGGTAAAAGCACTTGATATATTATTATCTGCAAATAGTGCAGCACTGTAAGGATTACGCTGTTCTGTACTTAGTTTTTTATACGAGACACC
>CAIJME010000146.1 GCA_903821625.1 uncultured Sphingobacteriales bacterium
AATCTTGTACGATTATAGATAAAAATAATTGGCAATGTAACGAGGAAAAACTAAAAGATAGAAAATTACAAATGGATCTTATATATTATAAAAAATGAGTTGTGACAAATGGAAAATATTCATTTATGGATATGGATATGATTGATAAAAAGTATAACTCTTATTGCAAACCTAGCTATGAAGTAGTTAATTAATTTTTACAACTTACAAAAAAATTCTTTTGTGATTTCTCCAATACTATTTGGAACACTTGAATTCATTTCCACAGATTTAGAATTATTTTTAGAAGAATTAATCACTTCCCCTTTTACATTATAAATAATTGTTTCCTTTGTTCCTATCAAATCTTTATCACAGTCAACAACCGTATTCACCATTGTAGTTCCCTTAGCATTATCAATTGTATATGCTGTTAAATCTGAGCCATCAATTTTAATTGGTTTATTACTTGAGTCTAATATTTTTTCAGATAATGTATAACTTTGCTTAACCCAAGCTGATTTTATATTCTTATTTTGAGTAAAAGTATCAAGTAAAATATGATCTATTGTTGTAACGCCACGAGCAAATGGTATTTCAATTCTTGGAAATTTTTTATTTATATTTGAACATTTCTTATCTAAATGTTCTACAAATATTTGAGTTCCCCAAATTTTATGGGTTATATCATTACTTTTCTCTAACGAAATAGGCATTGTTTCATTAGAGGATTTGGTTGTATTTGAATTGTCAAATTCTCCATTTTGTTTGTAATATATATAAGTTGAACTGTACTCATATAATTCTTTAAATCCACAAAAATATATGTATTCTGCAGTTTTTCTATATTTGGTTGAACTATTATTCTCAAAGTTACTGGAATTGACTTTGCCAATAACTATTTTTCCGAAACTAATAATATCATTTGTCTCAAAATAACCTGGAATATTTGAATAATTCAATCCACTAACTTTCTGTTCCGCTTGGACAGAAAAGTTAAATAAGAAAAATGAAATGAGAAAATATAATATTTTGTACATATTATTTAATTAATAATCAATTTATAAGTTAATAGAGGAATTATTCATGAGGCATGATAATACTTCTAAATTCAAATTAATTCAATACTTGCTCTGAGCATCTTGGGGTTCACATCAATGTATTTCTGTGTGACTGACATTGATGAGTGCCCTACGAGTTCCATCAACAAGCGAACAGACACTCCCTTATTCGCCAAGTTCGTGATGAACCCTCTGCGACCACTGTGACTGCTTGCACCGTCAACCTTCGCATTCTTGTACAAGTAGTGAAAGTGCTGTGCAAGAGTGGAGGGACTGAAACCTCGATTGCAGTTCTTCTGTGATGCAAACAATGCACGATTTGTATCTGTGTAAGTCACAGCAAGTAAGTCAGAGAGCTTAAAGCGACTGCTCAAGTAGTTGTGAAGCTCTTCTTGAATCTTTTGAGACAGATAGATTGTTCTGCCCTTTGATCCTTTTGTCTTTTCTGCTGAAAGAAAGAACTCTTCACGAATCTTTCCCTCAACAGTCAGTACATCGCATAGCCTTAGAGCTGCCACCTCTTTCGCACGAAGCCCACAATTTGTAGTGAGCAAGAACATTGCACGATTACGAGCAGAGTGTTTGTGGGCAGCGATGTAGAGCAACACTTTGCGAATTTCTTTTTCATTCAGAACTTTTGCTTGAGCC
>CAIJME010000147.1 GCA_903821625.1 uncultured Sphingobacteriales bacterium
AACCAAATCAAATGATTTTGAAAAAACACTATTTGCATCATTCAACGCAATTTTTGACGTGTAATTATGCTGTGCGAATAGGTAGAAATTCTTTTGGAACCGGAAGTCTAATCCACTGATCACAACCGACCTTGGTGTGCCTGTAAGACGGTTCCCGGAATAATCACTGGTTCCGTTAACATAATTCTGAAAGAAATACTTACTTAACGTATAACTATTTTGTATTTGAAGACCGCTAAGAAATCCTTTTGAACCCGGTTCAATAAGCCAGTAGCTCGCTTGTGTTTCAACACCTGTTTGACGAGTACCACCTGCATTTAAATAATATTCAGTATCATTTGAATTAACCCTGCGAACAATAGCATTCTCAAGTCTGTATTGGAAAATTGAGGCATCCATCCACAATCTGTCGGTTTTGTTACGTAATCTCAATCCAGCTTCATAGTTCCAGCCCGTTTCTGATTCGATATTAGTGTTGATTATATTATCAGATGCTCTCACCTCTGCAATTGTTGGAGGAGAGTATCCTCTACTTATCGAAGATCTAAGTGCAAGATTATCAGAAAGTTTATACGATAATGCAAAGCGAGGCATCAGCTCCGGATCAAATTTACGCTCAAAACGGGTCGCATAACTTCGGATATTTTTAGAGAATTTATATTTATAATAATTTAAGCTTGCTGCAACTTCCGCACTAAGTCTTTCACCAATATTCGTTGAAAAGCGGGTGAAATAAAAGAATTGATTTGAAATAATATCATCCTGAGCCTGGAGGTTGCCCTGAACCCCTTTGTTATTAGTGTAATTGGCTATATCTGCTCCGGTAGTTTGTAATTCGAGTCCTGCATTCCATTTCCAATTAATTGATTTCTCCTGATTACCAGCTAATTCTAGATAGGTGCGTATTCCGGCAGTATTCTCTTTTCTAATTTCATAATTAGTGATGAACGGATTCAGGTAATCTGTTGAAGAACCGTAAACTGCAACAACATGTTTTAAGTTATTAATGATCTTAGCTTCATTGACAATTCCGGCATATAAGGTATTGTTTTCAATCCTAGCTTTTTGAGCTACAGGTCCCGCAACAAATGCTGTCGAAGGCCTTGCTCCCCTTGGGTTAGCTGTATATTGTGCCAATGTTAATCCTCCGGGGGTTTTATATTCCAGATCTGAGTAAAATGCAAGAACGCGCAGTTGATTCTCTTTAGAATAGTTGATTCGATACATCACTTGTGCAAAGTTGCGGCTCATAGCACTGTGTTCTCTATAGCCATCTGACCTTTGATAAGAATGATTAATATTCAGGAATTGATTTTTAAATTTTTTCTGAATAGCAATTTTTTCTTGGAATAGACCATAGGAACCGCTACTAATTCCTGCTGATGCCCATGAACTTTCGGAATTTTTGTCAATAGGGTTTAACAAAACAACCCCACCTGAGTTTGCACCGAATAAACTACCATCAGGTCCTTTTAATACTTCAATATTATGTATGCTGTTTACATCAATAAGGTTCAAATAGGTATTGCCGCCAGCATCTGTTAAAGGGAACTCATCTAGGTAAACCTTTACATTTCTAACTCCGAAAGGTGAACGCAATGAACTGCCTCGAATAGATAGGCGGTAACTGCCAGGAGATCTTTCTTCCATTCGTATGCCCGGTACGGAGTTCAAAGCTGGAAGCATTGAAAGGCCAGGTTGATCTCTCAATTGTTTATTGCTGATCAGGCTAACAGATGAGGGTACCCGTAAAATTGGTTGCTCAGATAAATAAGCACGTATCACTATCTCTCCCACTTTCTGCACAGAATCAACTTTGCTTTGGGCAAAGCTGAAATTAACAAGGAGCGAAAATAGTAAGGTGAATGTGATTCTTTTAGGTGTTAAGTATCTATTTAGATCCATTTCTTTTGTTTAATGCCAAGCGAATGAAAGGCATGGCAAATTTATTAAAACTTAGGAGTATAAATCAGGGATTCAATCTTGTGGATGTAAAATTTTTGAATGAATTGCTCAAAAGTCATAGAGATTTCTGGACAAATTATATAAATAAAAAGCCATCCTGAATGGGATGGCTTTTTATTTTTTTTGCTTTTATTCGAAATATTCCTTCATCTTATCGAAGAAACTTTTTTCGTTCTTGCCAGGTTGTGGCTTGAAATTCGGAGAGTCCTTTAAGCTATCTAAAATGTCACGTTCCTCCTTTGACAGTACTTTTGGAGTCCAGATATTTATGTAGATTAATTGATCTCCACGGTGATATGAATTTACTTCCGGAACACCTTTACCTTTCAGGCGTAGAATTTTACCGCCCTGAGTTCCTGGGTCAATTTTTATTTTTGCTTTTCCATCGATTGTTGGAACTTCAATACTTGAACCAATTGTTGCATCAATAAAACTGATATGAAGGTCATAAATGATATTATTTCCTTCACGTTTTAATGAATCATGCGGAATTTCTTCAATAAGTATGATCAGATCGCCTGGAATACCACCTCGAGGTGCAGCATTTCCTTTTCCGCTCATTGATAATTGCATTCCTTCACTTACACCTGCAGGAATGTTTATGCTAATTGTTTCTTCGCCACGACTTAAACCATCTCCATGGCAGGTTGTACATTTTGAAGTGATCTGAGTTCCTTCACCATTACAAGTAGGGCAGGTGCTGGTTGTTTGCATCTGTCCCAGAATTGTAT
>CAIJME010000148.1 GCA_903821625.1 uncultured Sphingobacteriales bacterium
ATGGCAGCGGTATCCTTTTTGGCTTTTTGGAGCCAAAAAGATATAGCGAACAGCGTGTTAAAACGCCCAAAATCTAATAAATAGATCAGATTACACTTTAAACCTAAACATTGAATAATGAAAATATACTTCAACCTTTATACATCAAACTTAAGTCAATCACAAATGAAAATATACTTCAACCTTTATGCGGTACTACGAGACCATGGGCACCTTAAAAAAAACAATAAACAACAGTGAATAAATCCCATATTTTAGATATATTCAAACTCTTTTAAATCTGGTCCATGCAAGTAATTTTAGGTGTTATTTTTCATTTTATTGGCGGAGCTGCTTCCGGGAGTTTTTATATTCCTTTTAAAAAGGTTAAAGGCTGGTCATGGGAAAGCTACTGGATAATTGGCGGCTTATTCTCCTGGCTGATTGTTCCTCCCTTAGCGGCATACCTCACTATTCCGGCCTTTGCCGAGATCATTAGTAATACGGATAACTCTATTTTGAAGGTTACTTTTATCATGGGATTGCTTTGGGGAATTGGTGGCTTAACTTACGGACTTGGAGTTCGATACCTCGGCATGTCTTTGGGGAATTCAGTAGTATTGGGTTTCTGCTCAGCATTAGGCTCCCTCTTACCCCCTGTATTTTATGATCTGTACCCCCAAGTAGGAAAGACTAGTTTTACAGACATGCTTAACAGCGAAGGCGGACGTATCGTGCTTCTTGGTGTGTTGGTATGTCTATTCGGTATTTTCCTTTGCGGAAGAGCGGGAATGCTAAAAGAACGTGAACTGAGTGAAGAAACAAAAAAAGAAACTATACAGGAGTTTAATATGGTTAAAGGGCTCATTGTAGCCATTATTTCAGGAGTTTTAAGTGCCTGTTTCAATTTTGGAATTGAAGCCGGAAAACCAATGGCAGATGCGGCAAATACGTTGTGGAAAGCGGCGAATCCTGCGGAAACGACTGAATTTCTCTTCCAAAATAATGTAACTTATGTAGTCTTGCTTTGGGGAGGACTTACAACAAACCTAATTTGGTGTACTATCTTGAACGCTCGTAATAAGACCTTCGGAGATTATGTAAACACGAAATCACCGCTTCTTAAAAACTATATTTTTTCGGCAATAGCAGGTACAACCTGGTTTCTTCAGTTTTTCTTCTACGGTATGGGAGAAAGTAAATTAGGAAATGGAGCTAGCTCGTGGATATTACACATGGCTTTTATCATTCTGATCGCTAATATGTGGGGACTGCTCCTGAAGGAATGGACGGCAGTGAGTAAAAAGACCTTCACAACTTTTATTTTAGGAATAAGTACCATCATTATTTCTGTACTTCTGGTAGGTTACGGAAATTCAATTTAATGAATTATGTCAAATACAAATTATAAACACGTAAGCTACCTCTGGGACGTAGCTGAAGCCGCCAAACTTGCAAATGATGAAGTGGGCTTGCTGATTTACAGATCTAACCTGCTGGGTGCTGATCTTCGATTAACCAATTATGGTGGTGGCAATACTTCCTGTAAGGCTATGGCTAAGGATCCATTAACTGGAGTAGAGACTGAGATCATGTGGATCAAAGGATCTGGTGGCGATATCGGGACTCTAAAACGTAGCGGACTAGCAGCATTATACAATGACCGTTTAATTAACTTAAAAAATATCTACCGCGGACTAGAGCATGAGGATGAAATGGTTGAACTTTTCAATCATTGTATCTATGATCTAAATTCAAAAGCTCCTTCAATTGATACACCCCTTCATGGGTTTCTTCCGTTCAAGCATATTGATCACCTTCATCCCGATGCGGCAATTGCTATTGCAGCGGCCAAAGACGGAAAGCGTATTACCGCAGAGCTTTTTGATAATACCATTGGCTGGGTTGACTGGAGAAAGCCGGGTTTTGAACTTGGCTTAGAGCTAAAAGCCTGCCTGGATAGTAATCCGGGAATCAGAGGAATTATGTTAGGTTCCCACGGGCTATTTACTTGGGGCGATACCGCCTATGAATCGTATATCAATACATTAGAAGTAGTTGAAAAATGTGCCGAATACATTGAAGAAAGTGTGAGAAAGAATGGAAGTGTATTTGGTGGGAAGAAAATTGAGGGACTGGCAGAACAGCAAAGAAAAGAGCAGGCAGCAAGAATTGCACCTGTTTTACGGGGTCTATGTTCATCTGAACGTTCCATGATTGGACATTTTACAGATGATACACGGGTTTTAGAGTTTATCAATTCAAATGATCTTGATAGACTGGCTCCAATGGGAACTAGCTGCCCGGATCACTTTTTAAGAACGAAAATTAGTCCTTTGATTCTTAATCTTAAACCAGACGCTGATCTGAATAATGTTGAAGAGCTTAGAGCTCAGATTGAGCCATTATTTGAAGCCTACAGAAAGATGTATGCTGAATATTATACTAGCTGCAAGCATTCAAACTCTCCTGCTATACGAGATTCAAACCCGGTTATTATACTTTACCCGGGAGTTGGTTTGTTCTCTTTCTCAAAGGATAAACAAACGGCCCGTGTAGCTGCAGAATTTTATACCAATGCAATCAATGTAATGCGCGGTGCAGAAGCTATTTCAGAATATACCTCACTGCCAAGACAAGAAGCATTCAATATTGAATACTGGTTGCTCGAAGAAGCAAAACTTCAGCGAATGCCAAAACCTAAATCATTAAGCGGTAAGATCGCCTTGGTAACAGGCAGTGCAGGCGGTATAGGGAAAGCAATATCTAGAAAGTTTGCTGAAGAGGGCGCTGTGGTTGTATTGAATGATCTAGATCAGGATCGTTTGGCAGCTGCCGGAGCTCAGTTTCTAAAAGAATTTGGACGCGACAGTTATGCTACTGTACAACTGAATGTTACTGATGATGTCGGTATAAAAAATGCCTTTGCACAAGCGGCTTTAAACTTCGGCGGAATTGATATTGTGGTTAATTGTGCCGGATTATCAATTTCAAAACCAATTGAAGAACATACTGATAAAGATTGGGATTTGCTTTATGATGTTCTTGTTAAGGGACAGTTTAAAATTACACAGGAAGCGGTGAGCGTTTTAAGAAAACAGAAAAGAGGGGGTGATATTTTGAATATTGTAAGTAAAAATGCCCTGGTTTCAGGCCCAAATAATGCGGGATATGGTTCTGCAAAAGCTGCACAGTTACATCTCAGTCGATTGAATGCCGCTGAACTGGGTCCTGATAAGATCCGAGTAAATGTAGTTAACCCAGATGCCGTGATTGCCGATAGTAAAATATGGGAAGGCGCCTGGGCAGAAGGTAGAGCGAAGGCGTATGGAATTACGGTGGCCGAACTTCCTGCATTCTATGCCAAACGCACCCTGCTAAATGAAACCATTTTACCAGAAGATATAGCTAATGCTTGTTATGCTTTTGTAGGAGGTTTACTGAGTAAATCGACAGGAAATGTTTTGAATGTGGATGGCGGTGTTGCCATGGCTTTTGTAAGATAAAAGTATATGAAGCTTAATGATAATTTAATTGCTGAACATAACCAGAGAGCTGTCGATCTTCACAGGTCGAAGTTTGATTTTTTGAAGTCACAACTAAAGGATTTTGAATTTATTATATCAAAACTGATCGACTTCCAGATTGCCATTCCTAGCTGGGCATTGGGAAATGGAGGCACCCGTTTTGGTCGTTTTCCGGGGGGTGGTGAACCCAGAAATTTGGAGGAAAAGATCGAAGATGTGGGATTAATCCATAAACTCAACTGTTCAGGCAATGCCATTTCTCTGCATATCCCATGGGATATTCCGAAAGATTATCAGGCGATCAGAGATCTGGCAAATGAACATGGATTGCGCTTTGATGCGATGAATTCCAATACTTTTCAGGATCAGAAAGGCCAAGAAGAAAGCTATAAATATGGATCGCTTCAACATGTTGATCCGGCAGTAAGGAAACAGGCAATTGATCATAATATTGAGGTAATCAAACATGGCATTGAGCTGGGCTCTAAGTCACTCACAGTATGGTTAGCAGATGGATCCTGCTTTCCTGGTCAGTTGAATTTCAGAACTGCTTTTCAAAATACGCTGGCTAGCTTAAAAGAGATTTATGCTGCTTTACCGGCCGATTGGAAAATGTTCATTGAGTATAAAGCGTATGAACCCAATTTTTACTCAACTACTGTTGGCGACTGGGGTCAATCGCTTTTATATGCCAGCAAATTAGGTCCGAAAGCATTTACTCTGGTAGATTTAGGCCATCATTTACCCAATGCCAATATTGAGCAGATTGTGTCTTTATTGTTAATGGAAGGCAAACTGGGTGGTTTTCATTTCAACGATTCAAAATATGGAGATGACGACCTAACTGCCGGCAGTATCAAACCATACCAGTTATTTCTGATCTTCAATGAATTGATTGAAGGGATGGATGATCGTAAAATGAACCATGCTACTGATTTGGGATGGATGATCGATGCATCGCATAATGTCAAAGATCCACTCGAAGATCTATTACAATCTGTGGAGGCCATTATGATTGCTTACACTCAGGCATTGATTGTAGACAGAGTTGCACTCAAGGAAGCACAGTTAATAAATGATGTAGCCAAAGCACAGGAGATTCTGCAGGATAGTTTCCGCACCGATGTCCGACCATTAGTTGCCGAAGCTCGATTAAGAGCAGGTGGTGCCTTAGATCCGATTGGTTTATTCCGCAAGCTTGAGGTAAGGCAAGAATTGATCAAAGAGCGGGGGTTTGAAACGGTAGCTACTGGTTTATAATCATAAAAAAGATATGAAGATCCCGGTTATTGCAGTTTTTGACATTGGGAAAACTAATAAAAAAATTCTTTTGTTCAATGAACATTATCAGGTAGTTTTTGAGCAATCTAGAAACCTTGCCGAAACGGTAGATGAGGATGGCTTTCCATGTGAAGATCTCGATAGTTTAAGTCTCTTTGTATTTGATGCAATGAGATCAATTTTCAGCAATACTAATTTTGATATACGGGCTGTTAATTTTTCATCGTATGGGGCAAGCCTCGTTTATTTGGATGAAAACGGACAGCCATTAACACCCTTATATAATTACCTGAAGCCTTATCCGGATCATCTATTGGAGCAGTTCTATTCAAACTATGGTGGCAAGGAAGAATTTGCTTACAAAACAGCTTCGCCGGTATTGGGAAGCTTAAATTCAGGGATGCAGCTTTACCGAATAAAACATGAACGGCCAGAGTTACTCCATAAAATCAAGACTGTTTTACACCTACCTCAATATCTGAGTTATCTCATTTCTGGAAAATTAGTTAGTGACATTACCAGTATCGGATGCCATACCAATTTCTGGGATTTCAGCAAAAACGAATATCACCAATGGCTCAGAGATGAAAATCTTTTGGATAAGCTGGCTCCAATAGTCGCCTCAGATGAACGAATTAAAACCAGTTTTGAGGGCCATTATTTTGATGCAGGAATAGGTCTTCATGATAGTTCTGCAGCTATAAATCCCTACTTAATTAGTTTTAAAGAGCCATTTGTACTAATTTCAACCGGTACCTGGTGTATTAGTTTAAACCCCTTTAATTCAAGTCCGCTAAGCAAAAAAGAACTCGAATCTGATTGCCTTTGTTATTTACAATACAAGGGCACACCGGTTAAAGCTTCACGCTTATTTGCCGGACATGAGCATGAGCAGGAATTAAACCGGATCACTGAATATTATGGTAACCCTAAATCTAGATATGAAGAAATGTCATTTGACAAGAGTCTTTTGAATCTGGAGAATATAGAATTGAAGGAAGATGATTTCTCAAAACAAGATCTTACTGCTTTTTCATCTGATTCAGAAGCCTATCATCACTTGATATTGAACCTGATAAAAAAGCAAAAAAGATCAACACAGTTGATTCTAAATGGATCAAATGTGAACAGGATCTTTGTGGATGGAGGGTTTAGTAAAAACTCCATTTACATGAATTTGTTATCCTTTATGTTTCCGAAAATGGAGGTTTTTGCCGCATCCATGGCACAAGCCACTGCAATGGGTACAGCTTTAGTTGTTCATCAATCATTGGGAGATATACCACTACCAAACGATTTAATTGAGCTGAAGTTTTACTCCGGAATATGAATTTCAGCGATATTTTTACGATGATGAATAACGTAGTATAAAAGAAAAATGATGGAGAAGACCGCTGCATTTAAAATGAAACTCAAACCTGGTTTCAAAGAGGAGTACAAACGCCGTCACGACCTGATCTGGCCTGAATTGAGTGCTCTTTTAAAAGAAAATGGTATCCACGACTATTCTATATTTTTGGATGAAGAGACGGATATCCTCTTTGCTGTTCAAAAAATCTCGGGAACGAGTACTTCGCAAGATCTGAGTAAAAATGAAATCGTTAAACGATGGTGGGCTTATATGGCTGATATTATGGATACGAATGCGGATAATTCACCGATTTCAAAACCTCTTGAAATGATTTTTCATTTGGATTAATTCCTGTTCAAAAACGCCTCCGCTTTGTAAGCTCGACTAAAGATTCTATTTTTACAGTATGAAATTACCCATCATAGCCTACGGAGATTCGGTTCTACGTAAAAAAGGTGTAGATATTACGGCAGATTATCCTGATTTGAATGTATTGATCGCCAATATGTTTGAAACTATGTATGGTGCGCATGGTGTAGGTCTTGCAGCTCCTCAGATCGGATTATCTATCCGTTTATTCGTGATTGATGCTACCTCTTTTGCGGAAGATGAACCGGCACTTACAGATTTCAAAAAGGTATTTATCAATGCTGAGATTCTGGAAGAGAATGGCGAAAAATGGCCTTTCAATGAAGGATGCTTAAGTATACCTGATATCCGTGAAGATATCGACAGAAAGCAAAATGTGACCATTTCCTATTTTGATGAAAACTGGGAGGAGCATGAAGAAACATTTAGCGGACTAGCAGCACGAATTATACAGCATGAATACGATCACATTGATGGTAAACTATTTGTCGATAAATTAAGTCCACTGCGCAAAGCCATGCTTAACAAAAAATTGACTGCTATTTCTAAGGGTATGGTAAAAGTGGAATATAAAATGAAATTTTCTGCGGTTAAGAAGGGCAGAAGGTAGGTGGTTAGAATCTAGTAATTAGTATAGAGTAGTTAGTATAGAGTGCTTTGACTATTCATTTTTGATTAAAAATCAGATTTTTACTCTTAAAATTAAACCCTTCCGTTTTTCCCTTTCAGCTTTCCCCTTTCAGCTTTTGGCTTTCCCCTTTTGGCTTTCCCTGTCTTGTCCTGAAATAGGTTTACACAAAAAGTAAACTTATGGAACAAATAATTCAAACATTTAGTGAATCATTTAAGCGGTCGGTTGTAGATC
>CAIJME010000149.1 GCA_903821625.1 uncultured Sphingobacteriales bacterium
GCCCGCTTGGCATAGTAAAAAGTTGAATTTCCAGAACCAAATTCAAAAACAGTATGTTCTTTTTTAATTCGCTGAGCAATAAAATCAATGAATGAATAGGTTACCCATGGAATAGGTTCAGCATCGCCACCAATGGGCGATTTTGTATCAAAGGCTTTAAACCATCCTACTTCTGATAGATAGCCCTTTATTCCGAATGATAACAATGTTTTTATTCGTGCGGGGCTTAACAAACTGCTATATGATTCCGTTTTTTTCAACGTTTTGAGATTTTTTGTATGAGTGAAATTAATAATAATGATTTAAGCATAGCTATACCCTGCTTCCTGGTTTCAGGAAAAACAAGGATAAAAAAAGTTGCTGAAAAATAAGCGATCAAAGTTGCAAATGCAGCACCCTGAAGTCCGTATAACGGTATCCAGAAAAACCCCAGAACTACATTAATAACAGCACCTGCACCAGTACGATATAATGAATATTTGGTGTAACCCTCAGCAATAAGATATTGACCGCTGGCGCTCCCTAAAAATACAAAAACACCTGCCCAAATATGAATCGATAATATTTTAGCACCATCAGCAAACTCAGCAGCATAAAAATACTTATAAATAAAAGGAGATGCAAAGGTCATAAAAACAGCAATACTAAGGCTAATCACCATCATTAAATCATACATGTCGCTTAGCCTTTTTTGATAACGTACCGGATCATCTCTGCGTGCATTCATAATAGCGGGGAAAACTGAAGTTACAATTGCCACTGGAATAAAATACCAGCTTTCACTCCAGTTTACAACGGTTGAATATACCCCCAATGCAGCTACACCTAGAAAACTCTCAACCATTAACTGACCAATTTTCATATAAACTGTAACCAGGATGGCAGAAAAAGCAAGCGGCCAGGAATGCTTTAAAAGGTTAGCTGCAAAGCTATATTCAAATTGCCATTCCGAAATTTTATTGCCCCTAGCTCTGTAAACAATCAAATAACCTATACCTAGTAATAGCGCATCGGCTAATATCGTCCATATAAACCAGTACAAGGGAGCAGAAACGACTATCAAAAGCAGTTTAATGCCGGCAGAGAGCAAATTCCCAGCTACCTGAACCATCATGACGTATTTACCCTGAACCTGCGATTGAAAATAACTATCGATGATATTTAAAGATTGGGCTATTCCAATACAAGAGGCAATCAGAATGTAACTGATAGGTATATCTGAGTGATTACCTTTAACTAATAAAAATGTTAAATACGCAAGAGGAATAATGATCAGCCCAGCCAGAAAACGCATTCTAAATGCTGTTCCCAGGAGTTTATTCTTATCATTGGGTGAAGCAAGCAATTCGCGCGTAACAAATCCATCCAGACCAAGTGCAGCGGCAGCAATAAAAAATGTAACGAAGACCAGCGGATAGTTAAGCAAGCCGTTTTCTGTTTTACCCAGATAATTTGCAACTGCTATTCCGGCCAGGATCTTTATGATCAGACTTCCAACTCTGGCAAGAAATAACCAGCCTGTATTTTTCAGGTATATACTAAAAGCTTGCTGGTCAAAACCGGGCACGACTGGAAACTTCATTAAAACAAACTTAGATAAAGTTTTTCATTAGAATAAAATTGTTTTTTATCCTAAAGGTATAGAATGAAGATTATCTGCCAAAGCTTGGCTTGCTGACAAAAAAAGGCCCAGTTTACACTGAGCCTTTTAAATGTTTTGACAGAATAGATTCTGATAATTTATTGATTTACAAATTTCTTTGCATTAATCTTACGTTCATTTTCACTCAGGTAGATTTTTCGTAAACGCATACTCTTTGGAGTAATTTCAATATACTCATCAGCCTGGATATATTCCATTGCTTCTTCAAGAGAGAATTTAATGGCCGTTGCAATACGAGCATTATCATCAGTACCTGATGCGCGCATATTGGTTAATGCCTTACCTTTCACAACGTTTACCACTAAATCATTATCACGAATGTGCTCACCCATAATCTGACCTTCATAAACTTCAACACCTGGTTCAATAAAGAAACGACCACGATCCTGCAATTTATCTATTGAATAGGCCGTAGTAGATCCTTTTTCCATAGATACAAGTACCCCATTCAAACGTCCCGGAATAGTACCTTTCCATGGTTCGTATGACTTAAAGCGATGGGCCATAATAGCTTCGCCAGCTGTAGCTGTTAATACGTTGTTACGTAATCCGATAATTCCACGTGCGGGAATCTCAAATTCAAGATGCTGAAGATCTCCTTTTGGTTCCATGACCAGTAACTCGCCTTTACGCTGAGTAACAAGCTCAATCACTTTACCGGAAACCTCTGCAGGCACGTCAACAATAAGAGTTTCAATAGGCTCACATTTAGCACCATCAATTTCCTTAACAATTACCTGAGGTTGTCCAACTTGAAGCTCATAACCTTCGCGACGCATAGTTTCAATCAAAACTGATAAATGGAGAATACCACGACCATACACCAGGTATGAATCAGGCGATTCAGTTTCAATAACTTTAAGGGCAAGATTTTTTTCCATCTCTTTGTAAAGACGCTCGCGCAAACGCTGTGAGGTTACAAATTTACCTTCCTTACCAAACATTGGAGAATTGTTGATGGTGAACAACATATTCATTGTTGGCTCATCGATCTTAATAACTTCCAGCTGTTCCGGCTTCTCAAAATCGGCGATAGTATCTCCAATATCAAAACCATCAATACCTACAACAGCACAAATATCTCCTGATCCCACTTCCTGAACTCTGATCTTACCTAGTCCTTCGAAAGTATATAATTCTTTAATCCTTGATTTTTGAATGGTTCCGTCACGTTTTACTAAAGACACCGGCTGATTTTCTTTGATCACCCCACGTGCTACTCGACCAATTGCGATACGACCAACAAAGGATGAATAATCCAATGACGTGATCTGCATTTGAAGCGTACCGTCAAAACTAGGTGCTGCTGGAATATGCTCTAAAATAGTATCAAGTAATGGTGTAATATCTTCAGTCTGAACTTTCCAATCATGATTCATCCAGCCTTGTTTAGACGATCCGTATAAAACTGGGAAATCCAATTGATCTTCGGTTGCATCAAGGTTAAAGAATAATTCGAAAATTGATTCATAAACCTCTTCTGGCCGACAATTTTCCTTATCAACCTTATTTACAATAACGACAGGTTTTAATCCTAATGAAAGTGCTTTTTGTGTAACAAATCGAGTTTGAGGCATAGCACCTTCAAAAGCATCGACTAAAAGAACTACCCCATCAGCCATTTTAAGAACCCGTTCTACCTCACCACCAAAATCCGCGTGACCAGGAGTATCAATAATATTAATTTTGACACCTTTATAGCTGACCGACACGTTCTTAGAAACAATGGTTATACCACGTTCACGCTCAAGGTCATTGCTATCAAGTATCAAATCACCGGTTGCCTGATTGTCTCGGAACAAATTGGTTTGGTGTAAAATTTTATCAACCAATGTAGTTTTACCGTGGTCAACGTGAGCGATGATCGCTATGTTTCTTATTTTTTGCATTAAAAAATTACTCTTAAATTTTTTGCAAAGGTATGATTTAATAAGGAGAATTCCACAAAATGAAGTAATTGAAGTAGATAAAGCCCGCTGATTCTGTTTAATCTGCACAATAATGCTACAAAGCTTTACTCCAAAACGGAATTACAGTCTGAAAGGAATTAATCAAATTAGAGGAAGATCTCTGCCGCCACTAATATTTTGATTATGAATTTACAAGTTCCTGACTATGAACTTGATTGATTTTTATAGTTTTGTACTATGGACTTACAGTTAATCGTAGTTATACTCTTATTTGTTCTTGCAATTGTATATGCAGGAAGGTTAGTTTATAAAAGTTTGATTAATAAAAAAGGCTGTGCCAGTAATTGTGGAAAATGTGCGGCCGATTTTAGTGAGATGAAATTGCCTGAATCAAATTAAAATCTAAACATCCTTTTCAATCAGACAAACAGCATAGGCTACAAGTCCTTCTTTCCTGCCAATAAAACCCATGGTCTCATTAGTGGTAGCTTTAATTGAAATATCATCTTCACTTATTCCTGCAGCTTCGGCAATCTTAGTTTTCATTTCAGGAATATAAGGATTGATCTTGGGCGCTTCAAGGCATAGCATGGCATCTATATTGCCAATACTCCAACCCTTTTGATTAAGCAGAGAAACACATTCTTTTAGTATGATTAAACTGCTGATACCTTTCCAGCGATCATCAGTATTCGAAAAATGATAGCCAATATCTCTCAAATTGGCAGCACCCAGCAATGCATCACAGATAGCATGAACCAAAACATCGGCATCTGAATGCCCGAAAGCACCTGCGGAATGATCTAATTTAACCCCACCCAAAATAAACGGATGCTTATCGACTAATTGATGCACATCAAACCCAAATCCAACTCTGATCTTCATTAAATTATTTTTCGAAATTAAATACCAGTGAAAAGCGCAGGGTTTGCGCTAAAGGGCTGGTTTGCTGATTTGCAAGGATATATGCGAAATCAATATTAAATACATTGTACTTAAGTCCTGCACCTACGGTAAAATATCTCCTGTCGCCCTTGGTCGGGGTTTCATAAAAATAACCTGAGCGAATAGCAAATTGTTTATTATACCAATATTCTGCCCCGGCAGAATAACTAATCTCACTAAGCTCTTCAGAAAAACCACCCGGAGCATCACTAAAGGAACCAAATATTGCAGAAGGCACTGATCTGTCGGGGTCTTTACCACTAATGATCTGACCACTGGCATCTCTAATAGGACTTGTAGGCACTAATAATTTATTCAGGTCGAGGGCGAAAGTAAGTGTGCTTAGTTCATCTAACATAAAAGTACTGGCACCACCAAGTTTCATATTGGTTGGAAGAAATGATTTTGATCCATTAGAGGTATAACTCATCTTAGTCCCAATATTTGAAATATTAAGGCCAAAAGCTACCTCCGCATCCCTTCCAAGTAGAACGGTTCCTGTTTTGTAATATGCAGAAGCATCAGCAGCAAGTGCAGTAGCTGGTTGTATATCCTGACCATTGAACTGTCCATTACTCAAACTTGATCTAATATATCTGATTGCTGTTCCCAATGAAAAGTCATTGCCAAATTTTCTGGAAAATGTTCCTTCTACAGAAAACTCATTGGGACTGTAAACCCCAATATCATTTTGGCTATTATCAGTAAGCTGAATTGATCCATAAGAAAAGTACCGCAATGCGCCACCAATTGTATTTCTCTTATCCAAACGATGATAAATTGTTAAATAGCCAAGATCAACATCAGGCACAAGATTTCTTAACCAAGGAGTATAAGATGCTGAAAGTCCGGTTGGTTTATCCAAAAAAGCCATCTTAGCAGGATTCCAATGCAATGAATTAGCATCAGGTGAAATAGCAACTCCGACATCTCCCATAGCACCTGATCTGGCATCCGGAGTAATCAATAAAAATGGCGCAGCTGTCTGTATCGTATTACTACGTTTACCATCGCTTTGCGTCGTTTGAGCATCCACTAAAACTTGCAAACCGAAAATAAAATAGACTAAAAAATAAAAAAACGAGTGCTTTTTGATCATTAATTTAGAAAAAATCAACCCAAATCTATACTTTCCTGTGATTTAAATATAAACAATTATAAAGATTTATTTTTTATTCGTCAGCATTTATTAAACGCTCAAGATTTGAAAATAATATTAAA
>CAIJME010000150.1 GCA_903821625.1 uncultured Sphingobacteriales bacterium
GAAAATGCATGTCCCCGCATGTGGTCTAATTGCTTTTATTTAAGAAGTATCAAAGTTAAAGGTTTAAACGGCTATTAATGTTAAGGATGTGTCAAATAAAGAATTGAGCAGATTTTGCTTGAACACTCTATTTTTAAATACGCTATAAATGTTCTCGTAAAACTTTATTTTTAGACATGAAAAAACTATTGATGTCCTTGTTATTCTTACTGTCTATTTTCAATTTGTATGCTCAAAGGAGCCAAAGCGACTTAATTCTTAAACTACTTGAAGACCAAAGACAGGCATGGAACAGAGGAGATATCAATGAATATATGCAAGGGTATAATCAGTCAGATTCATTACTTTTTGTTGGGAAAAGCGGCCCTCAATATGGCTGGAAT
The DNA here is from genome assembly GCA_903821625.1 of uncultured Sphingobacteriales bacterium. Lineage (GTDB taxonomy): Bacteria > Bacteroidota > Bacteroidia > Sphingobacteriales > Sphingobacteriaceae > Daejeonella. The sequence goes on from CAIJME010000150.1 coordinate 384, forward strand.
AATACCCTCAAAAACTATAAAAAGAGTTACCCCGACCAATCAGCTATGGGTTACTTAAGCTTTGATATTAAGGAAATAAAAATGATAGCTGTAGATCATGCATTTGTGCTTGGCGCCTGGCATTTAAAAAGAGAAAAAGATGAACCCAAAGGATATTTCACCTTAATTGTGAAAAAAATCAAGGGTGAATGGAAGGTAATTGCCGATCATTCAAGTTAATGGATCAGGTAACCTTAGCTTTACGTACAATTTTTGAGAACAGGCCTGGCAGTAATCTCTTGAGTAGTACAGCGTATTTTTCCTTTCCGCCTATATAGACTTCTTCCTTTTCTGATTGAATAGCCTTAATTATTTCAATGGCACATTGGTCTGCAGGCATTCCATTGGCCTGTGCATCATCCATACTATTTTGTTTGGTTCCATCTGCAGTTAAAGCATTGATAGTGACATTTGTTTTGATGAAACCTGGGCAAATAATACTAATCTTAATTTTAGGATTTATTTCTGTTCTCAAGGAATCGAAATACCCATGCAAAGCATGTTTGGATGCGGAGTAAGCCGAACGAAATTTTGTTCCGAATTTTCCGACTAGACTACTGATTATAATAATATGACCGGAATTATTGGATAGCATTGTAGGTAAAATTTGTTGTGTAATTGCTACTGTACCCCAAAAATTGATGTTCATGATTCTTTTTGCAACTTCCAGATTAGTTTCAAGCGCCAGTGAACGCTGGCTAACCCCTCCAGAATGGATAATCATATCTATTCTATTATATATTTTGATTACTGAAGCTGCCACTTCTTTTAAGGAATCGGTGTTTTCAAGATCGAGTGGAAGTACATGAATATCAAGAGGATTGATCTTGCATTTACTTTTTACCACATATAAGGATTCTCTGTTTCTGGATGAGAGGATGAGTTTGGCACCCAATTCATTTAGTTTATACGTGAGTGCTTCACCTATTCCGCTTGATGCGCCTGTTATCCAAATAACTTTGTTCCTGATATCCATAGAATTTAGGTATTTATAAATAGTTCTGAGGCAATATGGTCAGCGAAAAGTTTCCCATCTGTTGTTAAGGTAACTATTTGCTCCTTTAAATTAATCCAGTTTTTATCGGCAAAAGGTTCCAGACCATTTCTTACTTCGTTTGCATAGTCTGAGCCGAAGCGTTCAGTGATTTTTTGTAAACTCATTCCCTTACTTGTGCGCAATGAAGTCATTATATATTCATTGATGCGGTTTTCGGTACTCAGCATTTCCATTTCTGCGGGAATTTTTTTCAGCTGTATCTGGTCAATGTATTTGGAATTATTTGAAACATTCCATTGCCGGCTTTCACCATTGAACGAATGTGCTGAAGGCCCTATGCCCAGATATGACACCCCTTCCCAATAGTTTGAATTATGCTTAGAGTACAAACCCGGTTTTGCAAAGTTTGAAATTTCGTAATGTTCGAAACCTGCTTCTGTAAGTTGTTCCATTAGAATAAGGAACTGGGCACTGCTCTGGCCTTCATCCATTGGCTTTTGCTCGCCTTTTTTAATAAACGATGACAAGGCTGTTGCAGGTTCTACCGTCATGGAATAAGAAGAAATATGCGGTATATTTAATTCAATGAGCTGCTGGATATTATGTTCCCACTTAGGTTTGCTAAGTAGGGGATATCCATAGATTAGATCGGCTGTTATATTTTCAAAACCTGCATCCTGAACTCTTTTGATGGAGCTTTGCGCTTCAGGAGCGGTATGGGCTCTGTTCATCCATTTAAGATCTTCTTCAAAAAATGATTGTATACCGATGCTAAAACGATTGATTAGGGTTTGCCGAAATTCTCTTACTTTTTGAGGACTCAGGTCATCAGGATTTGCTTCGAGGGTGATCTCAGCTGTAGGAGAAACTTCATACAGGTCAGTTATTGCTCCAATTAGGATTTGCAACTCATCGGCGCTGAGTAATGATGGGGTACCTCCGCCAAAATAGATCGTTTCTATCGTTTCTCCGGCTAAATAATTTTTTCTTAAACCAATTTCTTGACTTAATGCATTGAGCATTTGGTCTTTGTACTGTGGCGATGTACTGAAATGGAAATCGCAGTAGTGACAGGCTTTTTTACAGAAAGGGATATGGAGATAAATTCCGGCCATAGTACAAATCTACAACAAATCCCGGCAGAGCAAATTAAAGTACAATAGCTAAGAATTATGAACTCTTTCTGCTAACTTTTCTCTTCTATACCTAGCCATATTGATTAGTAACACACTTCCCAGTATGATTATTAGCCCCGCTATTTGGATGCCAGTAATTTTTTCATTTGCAAAAAATACTCCAAGAAGCACCGCTACAACAGGGTTTACATACGAGTGTGTACTAACCTGCATGGCAGTTCGCACTTGGAGTAGCCATACGTATGCGCTAAATCCAGCGATAGAGCCCATACTTACCAGATAAGCAACGGCGAACCATGAATCGGATGACACTTCCTGCCATTGAAATGTGCTGAATTCATCGCGGATAAAAATCCCTGGAATAAAGGCAATTCCCGCTGCCATGATTTGCCAGGTTGTTGAAACAATAATCGACCCTTCTGTAGATTTGTATTTTGAATACAGGGATCCCCCTGCCCAGGTAATCGCTGCAAACAGCAGTAATAGCATACTGCTCATTTTTACAGGAGTGCTTTCCGGTACTGAAAAGATCTGTGAAATTTGTTCATTAAAGAGTAAAACCACGCCTGCCAGTCCAATAAGCATTCCGGCAATAATTGATTTACTTCTAAAATTTTCAGACCATTTAGGCTTGTCAAGTAATACAAACCATAAAGGTGCAGATGAAACAGTAATGGCAACCATGGCACTTGGCATGCTTTGTTCCACCCAAATAACAATTCCGGTTCCAAAAAATAGAAGTAATATCCCACTGATAGCTGCGTGTTTGATACCCTTTAAAGCAAATAGTTTTTCACCTTTTATAATACACCATATTGCCATGAGCAAGCCAGCTAAAATAAAACGAAAGGCGCCCAAGATAAATGGCGGAAACCCTTTTACGGCAATCTGAATAAAGAAATAGGTTGAGCCCCAAACAAGATAAATAATTGCAAATGCAAGAATTACCATTATTGGGGATCCGGATTTGGTTTCTGAGGCAGACATTTATTGTTTAGGTATTAATAGTTGTTGTTCTTCTTTAGTGGTTTCAAGAACAATGCTAGTTTTAGTGATCATTATATCCGGAATTTTGTTCATACTGTTTCTCATCATTTCTAAAAGAGATGCTGAATTGGCAGTGCGTACTTTTACAAGAAAACAATGATCACCAGCAATCTGATGTACTTCTTGCACCCCAGCAATTTTTGCAAGTTCAATGCCAGTATCCCTGTTCCCTATTCCTTTGTTTGCCTGAATGTAAACAAAAGCAATTAGGTTTTGATTTAATAAAGCCGGATTTAGCCGGGTTGTGTACTGTAATATAATTTTCTTTTGTTCTAATTTTTTGACCCTCTCTAAAACTGCAGATGGAGCCATTTTTAATATCCGCGCAATATCAGCATTGGATATC
>CAIJME010000151.1 GCA_903821625.1 uncultured Sphingobacteriales bacterium
GAAAATTTGTGTAATTCTCTCAAATACAACAGCTTTACAAACTAAATTTTAATCCCTAAGCCCATCACAACAGGGATGCAAAATTAAATAAAAATTTTTAATATTTAATCTTTTTGTTTTAAAACTTCCTCAATGTATTCAAATGAGGAAAGCACATCTGCTTTACCCCTTTTAATTGCCACTGTATGCTCATAATGAGCAGATGTTTTTTTGTCAACAGTACTTACTGTCCAACCATCTTCCCAAAATTTAACGCCAGCCTTTCCGGCATTAATCATCGGTTCGATTGCAATAACCATCCCCTCTTCCAATTTTATCCCTGAACCGCGCTTTCCATAATTAGGAACCTCAGGCTTTTCGTGCAATTTTACACCCACACCGTGGCCGACAAGTTCTTTCACTACACCAAAACCATTTTTTTCTGCATGCTCCTGAACTGCATAACCCACATCGCCCACTCTCATTCCAACTACAGCCTTTTCAACAGCAAGGTTCAAACACTCTTTGGTAACTTTAAGAAGTTTCATTGTCTCAGGATCCACATTCCCAATTGGAAACGTATAAGCCGAATCTCCAAAGAACTCATTTAGTATCACACCACAGTCAACTGAAACAATGTCCCCGTCTTTGATCACATACTCACTTGGAAATCCGTGTACTACCTGATCATTTAATGAAATGCAAAGGGAATAAGGAAATCCATTATAGTTCAAAAATGCAGGAGTACCACCATGATCACGGATAAACTCTTCTGCAATTTTATTAAGCTGAATAGTCTTTACACCTTCTCCAATATTTTTGGCTACTTCGGCCAAACTTTTCGAAACAAGCAGAGAACTTTCTCTGATCTTCTCAATATCTTCAGAAGATTTGTAAAAAATCTTAGACATGTATCTTAAATTACCGAACCACCTGCCGAAACAGGAGTACGACCTTTAATCCTGCCAGTTTTCATCAATCCATCATAATGACGCATCAATAAATGACTTTCAACCTGCTGTAAAGTATCTAAAACTACCCCAACTAGAATTAACAGAGATGTACCGCCATAGAAATTAGCGAATTGACTGTTAACACCAAGGATAATAGCAAGAGAAGGCATGATCGCAATGATGGCCAAAAATACAGATCCAGGTAAGGTGATCTTAGATATCACTGCATCTATATAATCACCTGTTGACTTACCTGGCTTTACACCCGGAACAAATCCACCATTCTTTTTCATATCATCAGACATTTGAACCGGATTAACGGTAATGGCTGTATAAAAGAAGGTAAAGGCAATGATCATAAAGCCAAAGGTCAAGTTATACGTTAAAGATGTATAATCACTGAACGCGGCTAAGAAAGAAGATTGTGCTGAAGGAAAGAATGACCCAATGGTGGTAGGTATGAACATGATTGCCTGAGCAAAAATGATCGGCATAACACCAGCTGCATTTACCTTTAATGGGATATACTGACGTACACCACCATACTGTTTTGCGCCAACGATTTTTTTAGCATACTGTACTGGAATTTTTCTAACTCCCTGAACAATCAGGATAGTAAACATGACAACCAGGAACAAAGCA
>CAIJME010000152.1 GCA_903821625.1 uncultured Sphingobacteriales bacterium
ACTATCGCTTTCATGGCTTAAGTTTTATTTTCGGTAAAAAGGGAAATGTTGACATAGCTGAAACGTATAAAAAATCTCGCTTAAAGCAGTTAATGAAAGATATAAAATCACTTCCTGTCAGCGAATATGATTTGGTAATTAGCGATTTTGAACCTGTTTCGTCTTGGGCTTGTTATTTTTCTGGAAAGCCTTGTATTTCAATTAGTCACCAAGCGGCTGTTATTAACAAAAAAGCGCCGAAGGCTAAGAATTTTGACCCTCTTGGAAAAGTGATTCTTCGGTCTTATGCCCCCTCAACCAGTCAGTATGGCTTTCATTTTTTACCTTATGATAGCAATATCTATACTCCTGTTATACGTGCTGAAGTACGCCAAAAAGAACCTCTTAATTTGGGCCATTATACCGTTTATCTGCCTGCTTATGATGATGAACGATTAGTAAAAATATTATCGAAGGTTGAACATGTGGAATGGCAGGTATTTTCAAAACATAATAAGGAGTCATTTCACGAAAAAAATGTCTGGATACGACCTATCAATAATGATGAATTTATAGATAGCATGTCAAAGGCAAGCGGTGTGTTTTGTGGGGCTGGATTTGAAACTCCTGCAGAAGCTTTGTTTTTGAAAAAGAAGTTGATGGTTATTCCGATGACCGGCCAATATGAGCAGCAATGCAATGCCGAGGCCTTAAAAAACTTGGGGGTTCCTGTAATTAAAAGTCTGAAGAAAAAACACCTGCAAAAAATAGCGGATTGGGTTTCGAATGGTAAAGTTATTCCGGTAAATTTTCCGGATATGACTGAAAAAATATTGAAAGATATCATTGAAAAGGAATCACAGGATTCAACAGTAATTAAGCCTTTAAAAATTAAGCGATCTGATTTTAAATTATTTCGCAATTCTAATTTCTTTAAGATATTAGAGAAAACTTCTTTTAGATTATTTTGATAATTAATAAGTCCGATTTTGGTGATCAATTTGTCTGGGGTGTAGCAGCTTCGGCATTTCAAACTGAGGGTTCAACCAATGCAGAAGGCAAGGGCCCGTCTATTTGGGATGAGTTTTCAAAAAAAAAAGGAAAGATCTTTAAAGGGCATTCTGCCGATGTAACTTGTGATTTTTACAATCATTATACCGGAGATATTGCATTGATGAAATCAATGCACATCAATAATTTTCGGTTTTCACTCTCCTGGTCGCGCATATTTCCAAATGGTAGTGGAGCAATAAATAGCAATGGAGTTGCATTTTATGACCGCGTTATAAATCTTTGTCTTGAATTTGGTATTACCCCATGGGTAACTATTTACCATTGGGATTTACCCCAGGCTCTCCAGCAAAAAAATGGATGGGCAAACCGAGAGATTGTTGATCATTTTTCTGAATATGTATCTTTTTGCATCAATCATTTTGGTGACAGAGTAAAGCATTGGATGATATTGAACGAGCCTATGGTCTATACCGGAGCAGGATATTTTTTAGGTATTCATGCGCCAGGCAAACGGGGTATGGATAATTTTATTCCGGCAATCCATCACTCAGCACTTTCGCAGGCTGCAGGTATTACACTTGCAAAACAACTGCGAAGTGATCTGGAGGTTGGCACTACTTTTTCGTGTTCAGCGATACATCCGCATACAAGTAGGGAAAAGGATATCAAGGCGGCAGATAAAGTAGATGCCCTAGTTAACCGATTGTTTGTTGAACCGCTTTGCGGACTTGGCTATCCGCTTGAAAGTTTACCTTTCTTAAAAAGAATCGAAAAATTTATGCATCAGGATGATGAGAAGGCCTTACAGGCGGTACCTGATTTTATAGGGATACAGAATTATACCCGCGAAGTGGTTAAGCATTCTTACTTCACACCTTATATAAATTCATCACTGGTGAGTGCAAAAAAAAGAGTGGATGAAGTTACTGAGATGGAATGGGAAGTATACCCTCGGGCCATGCATGAAATGCTTCATCATTTTTCGAAATACAACTTCAAAAAAATGTACGTCACAGAAAATGGAGCCGCATTTCCTGATACAGTATCCGATGGGAAAGTACATGATCATCAACGTAAAAATTACCTACAATCTAATATGGCAGAAATACTGAAAGCAAAGTTGGAAGGTGTAAATGTGCAAGGATATTTTGTGTGGAGTTTTACCGACAACTTTGAGTGGGCAGAGGGTTACAGGCCCCGGTTTGGTCTGGTTCATGTAAATTATGAGAACCAGAAAAGGATTATCAAAGAATCAGGCCATTGGTACAGTAATTTTTTAGCGGGTATCTCTTAACTATTTCCTAATCTCAGAATTGCGTTTATTAACAGACTACTTATTGCCTGTAGGCTTAGATATCAGCATTAATTTTAATTGTTATTATTAGAAAGTTAACTGAACTTTAAAATAATGACTTGTTTTTATAAAGTCTTCCTCCACTAGATTATTAAATTGTTTTTTTCATCATCTAAAAAAAATATCATCTTACTTTTTTGCTAATATCTGAAAGGCACTTTTGAGCATTAAAAAAATCTCACTCAAAAATCCTTTCAATGAAACGAAAATTTTTACAACTAATTTTTAAAGGTTTTATTCTCCTTATTATTAATCCCTTCTCTTTTTCTATTGAAACTTTTGCCCAGAGTTCAGTATCAGGAAAAGTTAAAGATTCAAAAAATGAACCAATTCCGGGTGTTAGTGTTCGTGTAAAAGGAACTACTATTGGAGTAACTACTGATGTTAATGGTGATTTTAAGATAGCCGCAACAGCTAGTCAAGGCTATCTTGTTTTTTCATCAATAGGATATACAACTCTTGAGATTCAGATTGATAGCAGAAAGACCTATGAAGTTATTCTTGCAGAAGACAATAAATTTTTGAATGAAGTTGTTGTAACTGCTCTTGGAATAAAAAGAGAAGAAAAATCACTCGGTTTTGCCGCTCAAACTATCAACGCTAATGCTGTGGTAGATGCAAAAACAAATAACTGGGTAAATTCTTTATCTGGTAAAGTTGCCGGTTTAAATATTCAAGGTACAGGTGCTGGGCCAATGGGCTCTTCTAGAATAACCTTAAGAGGCGAGTCTTCTTTAAATCTTGATAATAATCAAGCTTTGATAGTAGTTGATGGTGTTCCTTTAAGTAGTAAGATTACCGGAACCGGTTTCAACTCCCATTTATCTGCTGATAGTCCTGTAGATTATGGATCGGGTGTTTCAGACTTAAATCCGGATGATATTGAAAGTGTAACAGTACTTAAAGGCCCGGGAGCGACTGCGCTTTACGGTAGCAGAGCAGCAGGCGGAGTAATTATTATAACTACAAAATCAGGTGATAAAAAAGATGGCAGTATTGGAGTTAGCTTTAATTCTAATTTTAACATAGAGCAGGTTAATCGCTGGCCTGATTATCAGTTTGAATATGGTGAAGGCAGAACAAGTGACTATTACTCTTATTTGGATAGTCCGGATGGGATCAATACCAGTACAACTGTAGCTGCAGGTCGTGCTTGGGGTCCTAAGTTTGCCGGACAAAGCTATTACCAATATGATCCAAATACGGTTGGGAACAAACCCACTCAAAAAACTCCTTGGGTAGCCAATAAAAACTACATATCTGATTTCTTTCAAACCGGTCAAACCATTTCTAATAGTTTGGCGCTTGATGGTGGAAATGATAAAGGCTCTGCTCGAATATCCATAACTCAAATGAAGAATAAATGGATTATTCCAAATACGGGTTTCGAAAGGTTAAATGCTGCACTTTCTGTCAATCAGCAACTTTCTCCAAAGCTTAAGATCAGTGGAAGAGCAAATTATTCGAATAAGAAAAGTGATAATCTTCCAATGGCGGGATACAATAATCAATCACTCATGTATTTTTTAATCATTGGACCTGCTTCAAACCAGCAAGCTTCATGGTATAAGCCTTATTGGGAGCCTGGATTAGAAAACGTAGATCAAAAAAGTCCGTTCAATCCTGGTCCTGATAATCCATACCTGGCTATGTATGAAATGCTGAATTCAATGAATAAAAATGGATTGATTGGCTCAGTATCTGCAAATTATGAAATATCTAAAAAGTTTGATCTCATGCTTAGATCGGGTATTGATATGGCGAATGAGTTTCGTGCTCAGCAGCGTCCGTTTAGTATGACCAGGTATCCAAGAGGAATGTACCGTGAACAAAATGTATTCAATTTTGAGTCAAATACCGATGTTCTTTTAACTTTTAAAGACAAAATTTCATCTAAAATAAGTTTCAATGCTTCTGCTGGCGCAAACGCAATGAACCAAAACTATGATTTTGCAGGTATGTATGCTGATCAACTATCCCAGCCAGGTATTTATCAGATATCAAACAGTTTAGATCAGGCAGTTGCCGATCCATTAAAAACCAGTAAATCTATTCAAAGTGTTTATGGATCTGCACAGATAGCATTTGATGAAAAAATATTTTTAGATGTAACTGGAAGGAATGATTGGTCGAGTACGCTACCATTTAAAAATAATTCATTTTTCTACCCGTCGTTAAGTTCGAGTTTTATTCTGGATGAGATCTTTAATTTACCAGCTTCTATATCTTTTGCAAAAGCAAGAGCTTCTTGGGCACAGGTAGGTAATGATACCAGACCTTACCAGACAGCAAGATATTATGACCGGATATACGGGAATAGTTTCACTAATCCTTCGCAGCTTTTTAATGCAGAATTAAAACCTGAAATAACCGAAAGTTATGAGTTTGGTTTAGACCTCCGTTTATTTAAAAATAGGCTTGGTTTTGATGTGGCCTATTATAACAATAATAGCCGGAATCAAATCCTTTCAATTCCTTTAGATCCTGTTTCTGGATTTTCAACTGCTCTGATCAATGCTGGATTAATCAATAGCAAGGGTTGGGAATTGAAATTGTCAGGTAAGCCAATCTCAAACAACAAATTTAACTGGAATACTACTTTGCTTTGGAGTAGAAATAGAAGCTATGTGAAGGAACTTACTGAAGGAATTAACAATCAAATTATTTATCAGCATAATACAAATGTTTCGATAGAGGCCCGTGTTGGTGGTTTGATGGGTGATATGTATGGTAGAGGATTTCAGCGTTCTCCAGATGGTCAGATAATCTATAGTTCGGCCAATGGTTTACCTGCGCCGCTTGATCCGATTGCCCGTAAAATGGGGAATGCCTTTGCCGACTGGAAGGGCAGTGTCATGAATGAATTTAGTTATAAAAATATAAGATTTAGTGTTCTTGTTGATGGTCAAAAAGGTGGTGAAATGTATTCACAAACCAGTCATAAAAATAATACGCTAGGCAAAACCAAAGTAACACTTCCTGGCAGAGAGGGTGGTGTTATTGGACAGGGAGTTGTGAAACAGGCAAACGGAACTTTTATTCCCAATACAGTTAAAGCAGATGCTAGCGCATACTATGACAATTATTATCAGATCAGTAATGCCGAAACCAATATTTTTGATGCATCCTTCATCAAAATAAGAGAAGTACGTCTTGAATTTGGATTACCTTCTCAATTACTTAAAAAAATAGGAGTTCAAAGAACGAGTATTGCATTATGGGGTAGAGACTTGTTTAATTTCACCAAGTTTCCTGGATTTGATCCAGAGGGTGGAAATCTAAATAATGGTACGCTTACACCAGGGGTAGAGCTTGCCCAATTTCCATCAAACCGGACAATAGGTACCAACCTAACCTTCAAATTCTAATAATAATCAGATTTATTTATTAAGTATTAAATAAACAACAATGAAATTCTCATCAAAAATAGTTCTAACATTAGGTGTGTTAATGATTTTGATCACATCTTGTACAGACAAATTCGAAGCGCTAAATACTGATCCCAACCGACCAAAAGACGTAACTCCTGGTGTTTTGCTGGGCCAGATGCAGTATAGGATAATTATTAATAATGTAAGTGCATCAAGAAATTTTACAAATGAACTGATGCAGGTTGATGCTCCCCGATCAAGCACAAGTGGGCAAGGGTTACATCGTTATGTGGTGCAGCCAGGACAGGCGGTTTGGTCAGCTTATTATGATAGGCTTACCGATATTCAAGACATTTACAACGTTTCTGAAAGGCTTAAGGAAAATAATTATAAGGCAATTGCATTGGTTTACAAAAGTTGGGCTTATTCAATTTTAACGGATTTATATGGTGATATTCCTTATTCTCAGGCTATTAAAGCCCAGGAAGGAAACTTTTCGCCGGCATTTGATAAGCAAAAGGATATTTATATTCAAATACTAAAAGATCTGGAAACTGCCAATACGCTTTTTGATGATACCAAGGCACTTACCTACGGTGGTGATATGGTGTACAATGCTAATGTATTAACAGGCAGTAAGAATGTTGGTATTCAGCGCTGGAAAAAATTTGCAAACTCGCTTCGATTAAGGTTATTAGTAAGAATTTCAAAACGTGATGGCGAAATCAGCGTAAATCAGCAGATTAATTCAATTCTGTCTGACCCAATTACAAATCCTGTTTTTTCATCGAATGCGGATGATGCGATATTTAGATTCCCAGGTACATTTCCCTACTTTAATCCGTATTACAATGCCAGGTTGTCTGATTGGAGTGCCGGCAACTATTACACCAAGTACTTTTTAACGAAATTGAATAGTTCTAGTGATCCTAGAAGAGCGATATGGATGAGTACTGTAACAGTAAGTGGAGCAAGTGTTTATCAAGGTATCGATAGCGGTTTTCCACCTAGTTTGGAATATATAGTAGGCAGAAATTCAAGTTATAATGATATTCTTAAAACCCTTCCTCAATTGGGTATTATGATGACATTCGCTGAGGTTGAATTTATAAAAGCTGAGCTTGCATTGAAAGGATTTAGTACAGGTAAAACACCAAAAGCACATTACGAGACTGGAATTACCTCATCTATTGTTCAGTGGGGGGCAACTATGCCTGCAAATTTCTTATCGCAAAGTGAAATTTTATACAATGCAACGGCCTCAAAAGAAGCGCAACTAGAACAAATTATGCTACAGAAATATTATGCTTTCTTCTTTGTGGATTATCAGTCCTGGTTTGAAAAACGTAGAACAGGATATCCTGTATTGCCAAGAGGAACCGGTATCCCTGCAGAAAATATTTTTCCTTCACGTGTTCCTTATCCTACTTATTTGCAATCTTTAAATTCCACTAATTTGAAGGCGGCAGTAACCTCAATGGGAGGCGATGCAAGTACTATTAAAGTTTGGTGGGAAAAGTAGTAAATTCAACATTTAAAAATTATATCATGAAAAGAATAGTTGTATTCGGATTTCTGTTTCTGGCCTTTACTGTAAATGCACAGAATTTAGCTTCTAAACTCGAGGCAAAAACAATACAATTGCCCAATGGCTGGTCCTTATCTCCGGCAGGCAGGTCTTTAGAACTTGGCGACCTTCCTTTGAATATTGCAGTCTCCCGTTCAGAAAAATTAATGGCTGTCAGTAATAATGGACAAAGTATTCAGACCATACAATTAATTGATCCGAAATCTGAAACGGTGTTAGACAAGGTTGAAATACCCAAGTCTTTTTATGGTTTAAAATTCAGTGGAGATGATCAATTTTTATATGCTTCGGGTGGAAATGATAACTGGATCCTTAAATATGAAATAGTCGGATCCAAATTGCAAATCAGGGATACCATTAAACTAGGAGAACCTTGGCCTGAGAAGATTTCACCTGTAGGGATCGAAATTGATGATAAGGCAAACCTACTCTATGTTGTAACCAAAGAAAACAATACGCTTTATGTTGTTGATTTAAAAGACAATAAAATACTTCATCGTGAAAATATAGGCTTTGAAGGATATACCTGCGTATTATCACCTGATCGGAATACGCTTTATATTTCTTTATGGGGAGGTAAAAAGGTGGCGTTTTTTGACACTAAACTGCGTAAAATTTCTAAGCACATTGATGTGTCTTTTAACCCGAATGAGCTGATTTTAACTCGGGATGGCAAAACATTATATGTTGCAAACTCGCAGGATAATAGTGTGTCTGTAATTGATGTAAATGCTCAAAAAGTAACAGAAGTGCTCGATGCGGCAATATATCCTAATTCGCCTATTGGGTCAACAACCAATGGATTGGCCCTTTCAAGTGATGAAAAAACGCTGTACATAGCGAATGCAGACAATAACTGTCTGGCAGTATTCAATGTAGGCTTGAAGGGTAAAAGTGTGTCTAAAGGCTTTATTCCTGTAGGTTGGTATCCTACCAATGTGCGGGTACTAAAGAATAAAATCTTTGTAAGTAATGGAAAGGGATTTTCTTCTTTCGCAAACCCTCTTGGCCCGCAGCCAGTTCGTAAAGATGTAAAATCTGAATCTCATAAGGGTGAATTGCCCCAGGCAAATAACCGAATGCAATACATAGGTAGTTTGATGAAGGGTACAATGAGTATCATTGATGTTCCATCAGTTACTGATCTGGAAGTTTACTCAAAAAGTGTGTATAAGAATACACCCTATAAAAAAGATAAGGAGCTGGTCACTGATGGTGAAATGGGAAATCCAATTCCAAAGAAAGTAGGTGATCCTTCGCCCATTAAATATGTATTTTATGTGATTAAAGAGAATCGTACCTACGATCAGGTTTTTGGAGATATTAAAGAAGGCAATGGCGATTCGACGCTCACCCTTTTTGGCGAGAAATATACTCCAAATCAACATAAATTGGCAAAAGAGTTTGTGCTACTCGACAACTTTTATGTAGATGCCGAGGTGAGTGCAGATGGCCATAATTGGTCTATGGGAGCTTATGCAACTGATTTTCTTGAAAAAACTTGGCCTACTTCTTATGGCCGCCGAGGCGGGCAAAATGATGGTTTAGGTCGTCGTACGGTGGCCAATAATAAGGATGGATTTATTTGGGATTTATGTAAAAGACAAGGGGTTTCTTTCAGGACCTATGGGGTTTTTGCTGATGGACCAAAGGGGAATATCCCGGTTCTGGACGCTGAGCATGTTAGCTCAACTTTTACCGGTTATTATGACCAAAAAGTGAAGGATGTTGATCGTTTTGAACAATGGAAAACAGATTTTGACGGCCTTATTGCTAAAAATGCGGTACCTCAATTAAATACAATACGCTTAGGTGCAGATCATACTCAGGGCTTGGCCATAGGTAAGCCAACACCTTATGCTTGTGTGGCCGATAATGATGAGGCTGTTGGAAAATTAATAGAGCATATCAGTAACAGTTCTATTTGGGCTCAGTCGGCTATTTTTATATTGGAAGATGATGCTCAGAACGGTCCTGATCATGTGGATGCTCACCGTTCTATTGCTTTTGTAGTAAGCCCCTATACCAAACGAAAATACCTTGATAATACTATGTATTCAACGTCAGGGATGCTCAGAACAATGGAGCTGATTCTAGGATTGCCTCCCATGACTCAGTATGATGCTGCTGCAATGCCCATGTTTAGGAGTTTTACAAATATCCCCAACACTACTCCTTTTAAATCTGTTCCTAGCAACGTAGACTTAAATGAAACAAATAAAATTGTTTCTAAATGGTCCAAAATATCGGATGGTTTTAATTTCGCTGAAGTTGATAAAAATGATGATCGTTTATTCAACGAAGTGCTTTGGAAGGGTTTAAAGGGCGATCATTCAGAAATGCCTGCACCCAGAAGGAGTGCATTTTTAAAGCTTGAAAACAAAAAAATGGATGATTAATTTGTAATCATGTTTCAATCTTCTTTATAAAAAAAGCTCCAAACAGTACGTTTGGAGCTTTTTGTTTTAGAATGATTTTTGCAATCTGTTTCTGTCAGATAAATTTTAAATCAAAGCAGAATCATAAACCACTACCTTTTCCCAAAGATGACTGTAGTTCTTTGCAAATTCTTGGTGGATAGCATGCGTTTGGTATACTGCCTGACCTTCAACATTATCAAAGTACAAAAGCTCTGAAACTCCCCAGCTGCTATCTATCACACTTCTCTTTTCTGTGTTTGCAACAATGCCGATATGTATCTCACGGACAGTTTCAATATTCTTTAATGTTTTGATCCCCTTGATCAGTTCCTGGCGGTCTTCTTCTGATCCGGCTCTCTTAAGCCAGAAATATACCTGATGGGCGATGCCATATTTTTTAGATGTTGGAGCTATTGTCATGGCGCTTGCGGCTGTGCCAGCTGTAAGTGCAGCGGCAGTACTTAAAAATTTTCTTCTGTTTGATTGGTTCATAGTATATCGCTTAAAAAAAAGCTTAAAGGGATAATGTTTGGATGATCTATTTATTTTTTTATCGCGCTGGTATCCATTTCCCAATCGTCGGTTCGGAATAAATTGACCGGCAATCCTTCTTTATTAAATAAATTGGGTGTTGCTGTATTGTTGAATGCAAAACGAACGGCTACAGGACTCTTTATATTTTTGTTAGATACGATGACACTGTTTCCTGAAATTTTTGCCTGTGCCGCAACAAATACTTTATCCTCACCTGCAATTTCAAAACTGCTGATTTTATCCCCTTTCACCATTAAACCATTGCCAGCATTTGAAAATTGAATTTTTATTTTATCCTTCTCAATGGCATGCGTGCTATAAACCGGACTTTGGCAAGCAATATCCGTAAATCCATAGGCACTATTCAATGCCAGATCTGATAAACGTTTAGCAACTTCAACTTTTAAAGTTGGATGAATATTGGTGGTGTCGGGCACAAGGTCTGAAACTACTACCATACCTGTATTTGGATGGCGAGCCGATTTGGTTTGGGTTTCCCTTAAAAGTGCGCCAACATTTTTAAAACCATAAGCGAAAGGTGCAATTTGAACAAAATAGAATGGAAAATTTTTATTCCATTGCTGACGCCATGAATCAATCATGCCTGTAAATAACTTCTCATACGCATAATAGGTTCTGACATTGCTTTCGCCCTGATACCAGATGGCTCCAGCAATGGAGTAGTTTGTAATGGGATAGATCATGGCATTATAGGCCAATGCTGTTTTATGAGGCCAGCCAGTTGAAGCACTTAATTGCTCTGAACCCTTTTTAATGATTTTATCATTATCGATCACATATTCTGGCGCCCAGGTTTCGGCAGGAGTACCTCCCCAATTTGAATTGATTAGGCCAATGGGGACATTCATCTTTTGATTTAAATTTTTACCGAAAAAATATCCGATAGCACTAAACTTAATCATTTCTTCGGGTGCGCAAACAACCCATTTACCATCTACATTTTCTTGTGGAAAGGCTGAAGTTGATTTAGCAACATAAAATAAACGGATCTTATTATTAGTTGCATTCGGTGCTTCATCTTTACTTTCCTGCAGGTTTTGTGTACCCGACCATTCCATATTACTTTGACCGCCACATACCCAAACCTCTCCAATTAATACATCTTCTAATACGATCGTATTATTTCCCTGCAATGTGATCGAATACGATCCACCAGCAGCTGGGGTTTTAATTTCTGTTATCCATTTGGCATCATTTGTAGTCTGGGTTTGATAGGTTGTATTATCCCATCCTACCGTAATGCTTATCTTTTCACCCGGTGCTGCCCAACCCCATAATTTTACCGTTGATTTTTGCTGTAAAACCATGTGAGATCCAAGAATATTTGGAAGTCGCACATTTGCCGTTCCTGATAGGGCAATGAAGCAAGCCAGTATCAGTAATAAAAGTTGTTTTTTCATGAATCTTCTTGAATTTCTTGATTAAACTAATCAGAGTTTTTTCCTTTAATAATGTATGAATAAATTTAAATATAAATGTTTTACCTGATTATTGAATTATTGATTCTTATTTCTACAATTGATACTCGTTTAAATGTTTTGCCCATACTCTAAAATCAACTAAGAATTTCCTGTTTTGAAAATAATGCTGATTTTAGATTAAATTTTATTAAAGAAATGTCCATGAAGAAATTTAGTAAGTTCTTGTTCTTTTTATTCCTGATTTGCAGTGCATATCTACCAGTTTTTTCTCAGAAAATTAAGCATGTGATTTTAATCGGCTCGGATGGCTTTGGAGCATACGCCTTCCAAAATGCTAAAGTTCCTAATCTGAGAGCCATGATGAAAGAAGGCTCTTGGTCACTTCAGGCTAGAACTGTTCTGCCTTCATCTAGCGCAGCAAACTGGGCTTCAATGGTGATGGGTGCTGGCCCAGAGCTTCATGGTTATACTACCTGGGGCAGTAAAAAACCTGATATGCCTGCAAGAGTGTTAGATGAGTACGGAATGTTTCCGAGTGTATATTCTCTGCTTCGTAAAGCAAAACCCGATAGTGAGATCGGAGTTATTTATGAGTGGGATGGTATCGGATATTTATTCCCTAAAGCTGCAGTTAATAAAGATCAGAATGCTGATGGCGATATTGCCGTAACCAAAGTTGCTACTGATTATATCAAAGAAAAAAAACCAAATTTTCTTTTTGTTCATTTACATGATGTGGATAGCGTTGGGCATAAAATTGGCCATGGAACTCCCGAATATTATGCGGCCATTGAGCGTACAGATACCCACATCGGCACTATTTTAAAAAGTATTGAAGATGCCGGAATTGCCGAAAGTACCGTTGTATTATTTACCGCAGATCATGGGGGTATTGATAAAGGCCATGGGCTAATCACGATGAATGAAATGCAAATTCCTTGGATTATTAAAGGTCCTAGAATTATCAAAAATCAGGAATTATCCCAAAGCATCATGACCTTTGATACAGCAGCCACTATTGCTGATTTATTAAAGTTAAAAACTCCTCAGGTTTGGATTGGAAGGCCAGTAAAAGAGGCATTAAAATAGGTATTTGATTGCTTATACTGATTTTGCAAGCTCAATTAAATCGCATTCCGTTTCCATTGTACCGATATAGCTGAGCCTTCGGCAAGTATTACATTGTCAGGCTGCTGTGCATTTAAAAATGCAAAATTAGGGCCATACATTTTTTCAAAGTCACAATCAATGCTGTAATCGATAACCTGATTGATTTTCCAGCTTGGATGATTGATTCCGTACTCGAGTGTTTTGTTTTCGTTTACGCGAGTATATCCAAAATAATGTTCAAATATGAAGGCCTCTACGCTACCAGTTTTCATTGATTCTGTTTTGGATTTGGCATTCACCTGAATAGTATTCCATTTCTTATTCTTTTTCCAGGAATAATTAATTCTTTTTGAAGTGTCAGTCAATTCCCAATTATGTTTTGTTTTTACAGCAGTATAATGCTCCTTATAGAGGTAATTTGCCATCCAGGCTACTGCTACATAGGGGACGGTTTCATTGATAAAAACCACTCCTCTTTTAAGAGTATCTCCATCCTTTCTTACCACATAAAACCTCAGATTTATTTCTTCAAAAGAGCCCAAATAAGGAATAGGCACTCTAAAAATCTTGGTTTTATTGAACATAAAACCCACTAAACTTACATAGCATTTACCTTCAAAAATGTCTAGCTCAACTCCCTTGGGCAAGTATGGAATCAATATAGTTGGATCTATAGCATAATTAGCCATGATCAGGTTTTCCCATTTTGCTTCCAGAAAATTCATTCAATGATTTTTGTCTCAAAGCTATTGAAAAATCATTATTAATATCATTTTAAGGTTTTAAATATTCAGGTTTTTGACTTGTTGTTGACTCGCTTTTAAACTAGTCTGGTCATTAAAAAATCTTTTAAGAAATACCTTTCTAAAATCTCCTGATTTTCTCTTAATTTAAGGCGATCTAATTCTAAAAAATGAAGAGAATTTTGCGTGAGCAAGCTACGAAGTTTGCATTTGATCATTCTGATAAGCCCTTGTTGAGGGTCAGTATTTCTGAGCAATTTGAAATTGAAACTTGGGATGCAGGAATTGGATTTTTTAAAAGTTCGGCAGATAAGGCAATTCCTGCCAATCGGCCAGGCTTTGACCGTACACCACCATTGGTAAATCCAATTGCCGGCCCTATTTTTATTGAAGGGCTCGATCGTGGGGATACACTGATTGTAAATATTCATGAAATTGAGGTTGAAAATACCTCATGGATAGCCGTTGGTCCAAAACGAGGCCCATTGGGTGAATCATCGCGATGGCCTGAACTTTCTTCAGAATTTCATACCAAAGTATTTAAGCATACTCCCGGTGCAAGTGGAACTACCAAGGATGGCACACTTCATTTTAACGATAAAATCTCTTGGCCAATAACACCGTTCATAGGTACTCTAGGTGTTGCTCCCGACAGAGATGTATGCAATAGTTTGGATGGTCAGGGTGATTGGGGTGGCAATCTGGATATTCGTGATTTTAAGCCTGGAAATAAAGTCTTTTTACCCGTTTATCATGAAGGCGGATTATTTTATCTGGGCGATGTTCACGCCAGTCAGGGAGATACCGAGTTCACCGGTACTGCAGCCGAAACCCAGGCAAGGGTTCGATTATCTTTTGAGGTGATCAAGGGTAGCAAGCCACCAGGAATAAGGATAGAAACCCCAGATTCAATCATTGCTGTACATGCCTATCGCCCGCTAGAAGATGCAGTTCATCAGGCCACTGTTTTTATGATGGAATGGCTGATCGATTCGTACGGCTTTACTCCAACAGATGCCTATTGCTTTGTAAGTACTTGCCCAGATTTCAGAATCAATATTTATCAAATGTGTAAAATTGGAAAGCTAAATTATGTTGCAGGCGCAGAAATCCATAAGCGATATTTAGGCTAGGACAGGATGAAATCAAAGCTTTTTTGAATTAGATTTTCATCAAATTGATCAATTTTATTTTATAAAATCTCTTTTCATTCCCATCTCATTTTCATTTTTGCGTTTGCATTAAAATAGCCTTAAAAGAATATTTCATGGACATTGCCATGTCTTTCCTATTTTAATTTAATTAAATTGCCACTGTAATTCTGATTCTTCTCTGTAAACCCTTCCAAGTATGATCAATTTTAAAAATATACAAACAGAGGTGGATGCCGGCTTTCTGTATAAGATCCTTGCAGAAAATGAAAAAGATCCGAATGTTGCCAAAGTTTTCACAGAAATGAGTGCCATTGAGCAC
>CAIJME010000153.1 GCA_903821625.1 uncultured Sphingobacteriales bacterium
CTTCACGGATAATACCCACATTATCTACCACAACAAAAACCAATTTTGTGGTACCATCATCTAGAACAAGGCTACGTGCATGCAATTCGTCGTGGACATAATTTGCAGGAGGTGGAATACCAAAATTTCCAACTATGCCAGAACCCAAGGGTGGGGTAATGTTAGCAGTCGAGGCACCGGCTCGGAAAACTGCTTGCTGAGCAGTCGATAAAATAGGGAAGCATGCGATGAAAATAAAAGTGAAGAGCAATGAGAGAAAGACTAAAGCTTCTCTGATTTTTAGGGATATTAATATTCTTTTCTTATTATACATATTTAAATGTAAAAAAAATCAACCCATCCAAAGAATACACACTAATCTGCAAGTGGTTTACCCTCAGCGCTTAGACCTGCCTTTTCAAAATTATATTACTAACTATTTAATAGTTAATCTTTCTGTCTCGCGCAATAATTTTCCAAGTGCCTGAAGCTTTACCATGTTCAATAACTGTTGCATGATCGTATAAAGCAACCGTCGGGCAAATATGTATAGGAAGGGCATAGAACGCATCGCCAATCTTATAATTATGCCCCTTACCTACTTCAATAATCATGTGCTCCTCATTTTGTCCGATTGGCTTTAGCTCGGGAGCATTTAGAAAGTAGGCACGTTTTAAAAGCTCATTTTCTGAGGCTATAGATTTATGCCCCAGGTCAATACAGATCTTACTTTCATCGGGCAATGAAATAACCCGAGTAAGAACAAGTGCAGCATAAAGAAAGTCCTGTTCAGGCAACGCATCATGATAACCCTTATCCCAGAAAATAAAAGTTCCAGGGCTGCATTCCACATTTCTTCTGGTAGAATGAATTGCAAAAGTTGGAGAACCACCTGCAATCAGAAGCGGGAAATCATGTCCTTCCTGCTCAATTCGATCACGTAATTGTTCGGCCTCTTTAAAATCGCGGTCACAATGAGCAGCTCTTTCTATTACATCCATATCCCTATTATGGCCATCATAGGCATGAAAAGCCATAAACTGAAGAGATGGCAAATTCAGAATTTCTTGATAAAGATCATACGCTAGCTCAGGTTTGATACCAGTTCTGTTCATGCCCACATTCAGATCGATACAAACAGGCATTTTGAGTTCTTTATTGGAAGCATAAAAAGATGAGTTCCTGAATAAATCAGAGATCATTTTTGCCGTTTGAACATTATCAACCAAACAAGAGTAGTTTGTTTTAGGATAAGCTTCCATCACGTTCAAGAGGCGCAGAAATTTTGCCTTCAAAGGCTGATAGGCCAGTAAAACATCTTTTGCCTCACACATACCCAGCATTTCGGCTTCAGCAATCGTTGCACATTTAAGTTTATTGATACCCTGACTAATGATCAGTTTTGAGGCTTCGATATTCTTTTGAGTTTTTACATGCGGACGAAGAAGGTTGACGGCGGCAACCGTCTTTTTCAACCGTTCAATATTCTCTGATACCCGTTCCGGATAAACAATCAATGCAGGAGAATCTACCTCATCAATGTTATGAAACTGATACCAGTTATCATGATTTGTCATGTTATCAAGAATAATTAAGTTTAAATTTCAAGATCAGGCCCAGGCTTTCCTTAAAAACCTTAACCAGTTTTTATAAAAAATATGCTCAATGTCTGCGCTTGAATAGCCACGTCTGCTCAGTATGCCTTTAAGATTCTGAAGATCAGCAATGTCTTCCAAGTCATAAGGAGATTGTTCCTTACCATAGGCGCCATCTAAATCACTACCAATAGCAATATGATTGATGTTACCAGCAATTTGACATATATGATCATAATGATCAACCACTTTCTCTAGGTTAATTCCTCTTTCTTTAGGATCATCCACACCACGTACCCAATTATCGGTTAGCATCCAGGTATCGAAAACTCCACCAATTACTGCATCTCTTTCTATCAAAACTTTGATCTGATCATCTGTCAACTGTCGTTGATGATTTACCAGTGCACGGCAATTATGATGACTTGCCCAAACAGGTCCTTTGAAAATTGATAAGGCTTCTTCAAAACCTTTATCTGTAAGATGAGTTGCATCCAGAATCATGTTCAAATTATCCATTTCCTTGACCAGGTCTTTACCTTGTGCGGTTAGCCCGTCGGTCATGCCTGTACCTGCTGCATATCTTCCAGGCCCATAATGTGCCGGACCGCAAGCACGCAAGCCATAGGCATAGGCTTTTTCTAGATAGGAAATATTGACAAAGGAATCTGCACCTTCCAGACTTAAAATATAACCAACCGGTTTAGTATGATCTGGGAGTGATTTATCGAACCAAAGTGCCAGATGCTTTTCCATCTGTTCCAGATTGGTGATTTGCACCATCTCCCCCTGGTCTTCCATGCTGCGGTACCAGGCTAGCTGAGCCTGAGAAATACCCCAAGCAATTTCTGGAGAATTCCATCCAGGCAAGGCACTTCCGGGTTCTACATAGCGCGCAATTTGGGTTGCGACCACTAGTCCGATATTACCCTTCCTCAATTCAGGAAGCGCGACCACACCTTTTGCCCGATCAAGCTTGTCGGTCATTCCCTCTTCACGACTACGAATCTGATAGACCGTTTTTTTTAAGTCACGGTTCCACTCAATCGCATTCATTGCCAGATCAAGGTGGCAGTCAAAAATAAATACAGATTCTTCAGTCATTTTTTAAGGTTAAACCAATTATTTACCACCATTTCGGAATGCGATCGCATCAATCTCCACCTTTATACCATGACCTAAACCAGATTGAACGGTGGTGCGGGCAGGCTTAACCTTGGTAAAATAAGAGGCATAAACAGCATTATAACGGTCAAAATCTTTGATATCACTTAAGTGAACCGTACATTTTACAATATCATCCAGTGTAAATCCTGCCGCTTCGCAAATGCGTTTTACATTATGTATAGTTAAATGCGTTTCCTCTTCGATTGTTCCCAAAACGAATGAACTTGTTGTAAAATCAACGGCAGCCTGTCCGCTCACAAATAACCAGTCGCCTGCTACCATTACCCCTGCAGAATATGCACCTGTACTGAATGTTTTATCTGCCTTATCTGGATGTTGTATTTCTGTCTTTTCCATTTTTTTATTTTTTTTATGATTGATTAATAGGTATTAATTAAATTCTAAAGTTCCGAAAAATTCCGGCCGGTGAAAGTCGGGCTCTTCAGTATTGATCATGTTCCAGGCTAAAAAATGTGGTTCAGGAAGATCATCTCCACATTTGTAAAAATTTGCCCGGCATTTTATGCCTTTCATAGAGGTGATCTGATGGTATTGAAAAGCATCAAAAGGAATAACTAATGTCAGCTCCCAACCAATATTTGTATCCTTTTTGGTTGTCGGTTTAATTGAGCTTTGAAACGCAATCGATTTGATAAGATCTGCAGTAGTCATTTTACGATTGTT
Organism: uncultured Sphingobacteriales bacterium; assembly: GCA_903821625.1. Taxonomy (GTDB): domain Bacteria; phylum Bacteroidota; class Bacteroidia; order Sphingobacteriales; family Sphingobacteriaceae; genus Daejeonella. The sequence continues at coordinate 3,426 of CAIJME010000153.1, forward strand.
TCGCTGCTCGCCAAAACTTAGAAGACAGGTACCGGCACAATTAAACTCGAAATTATAATACTCGGGTTCATCCGCAAATGAGACAAAAAACTCTACACAGCTATCCTTATAAACCGGTTGATTGGGCTCAGAATAAACCGCTCTAACATGCTTCTCTTCTACAAAAAACTTCAAATAAACACTGCTATCTCCATAAGCCATGGCAAAAGAAGCTTGCGGTTTATAGGGAAATGCATTCCAAGGAGCGTGATCGATGATCTCTTGACGCACGTGATCAAGTTTCCTTGAAATGTCAGCAATCGCGGTGGTATCTTCTAAACCAAGATATGGAACTGAAAGGTGTTTCATTTTTTAGCTTTTCTCACCTTCATCTTCCTTCTTTTTCGCCAGTTTTTGTTTGACGATATCAAAAGGATATTTCATTGCCAATTTTCTGATATCATAATTAAAATCTGCAAAGGTTTCTTCCCAAAGCTTAGACTCTTCTGGTGTGTACTTGTAAAAACCATGACCATTAGCAACTCCCTTGCCGCCAGCTTTCACGATATCATCAATCAGCTTAGGCATTCCGGTATCATTACAAAGTGTCGGATTCAGGTCTTTCATAACATTATGATAAGCAGGCACTCCGGTCAAATCCATCCAGCCGAAAACGCCTACCAAAGTCATCCAGTATCCGGTATTATTACGACAGGCTCTATCTACATCCTCGACGGTTGCATACCCATTTTCAACCAGATAAAACGCTTCTCGGTACATGGCATACATCAAACGATTGCCAATAAACCCACGGATATCTTTTCTGACCAGAGTTGCTTCTTTATTCCAGTAATTTGAAAGCTCATACAAGTATTCGCCCTTTTCAATATCACTCTCATCGCCACAGATCACTTCAAGGAAACGGGTAGTATGAGACGGCTCTGCCCAGTGCAAACCGAAAAAACGGTCGGGATGTTTAGTCATCTTTTGCAGAAGACTGATTGGAATAGCGGAGGTATTACTAGTCATCAAAGCATCAGGAGCAATTTCGGCTTCAATCTTGGCATAGACTACTTTTTTGATCTCTTCACTCTCAATAGTACATTCAATAGCAATTTTACAAGGTTTAAGTTGAGCGTAGTCTTCTGTAATGATCAGATTCTTAAAATAGAATTCCGGATCTTCTGTAACCATACCCTCCTCTTTTGCTTTTACAAAATGCTTGCGGATACGTGATTCTGCAGTAGTCATATCGATACTGATTGGAGCAATCGCTACCACAGGGTGTCCAGCCATCAACAGGCGGGTGGTGATACTGCAGCCCATTAGACCCAGACCGATAACACCTACCGGAATTTCATTTGTTTTAATTGACATATACTATAAAAATTTAAAAGATCATTTATTAAGGTTAGCTGTTTAAATCAAAGACACCACCTGGCCAGTCTTCACTGACTCATCACAAGCAAAAGCAATTCGCAAACTATTTACAGCATCATCTCCATGTGCGGTAAGATCGAGATCCTCCACAATAGACTTCAAGAAATAACGCTGTTCACGGTTACATAGCTCCTGATGATCAGGTTCATCCTCCAGGTTAATTAAAATATCTTTTTTGGCAAACTTCTCATCTTTATCTAGATCAGCATGATGAAACAATATAGATTCAGTTTTGGAATGCGATTCGATCGAAGCTGATTTACCTGCGCCTCCAGCATCCTTAGCAACAATGGAAACTGATCCTTTAGGACCAAATACATCCTTTACAAAATAGGCGGTCTCACTAACCATTGGCCCCCAGCCTGCTTCATACCATCCCACAGAACCATCTTCAAAACGGATCTGCAATTGCCCATAATTATAGTTATCGGCAGGAATCTCATCGGTTAATCTTGCACCAATTGCATAAACCTGAACCGGCTTAGAGCGTGTCATTTGGCACATTACATCAATATAATGAACGCCGCAATCCACTATCGGGCTCAGAGAGCTCATCAAGTTACGGTGAAGGGTCCACATGGCTCCATCACTTTGCTGATTCAAGTTCATTCTCATGACCAAAGGTTTACCTAACTGACCAGTGAGTTCAATGAACTTTTCCCATGATGGATGATGGCGCAAAATATATCCAACTACTAATTTTTTATTTGCTTTTTTTGAAGCCGCAACTACACGCTCAGCACCTTCAACAGAGTCGGCCACTGGCTTTTCAATGAATACATGACAGCCTGCTTCAAATGCTTGAACAGCAAAACGTTCATGTGTATCCGGATAAGTAGAGATACAAACTGCATCAGGCTTTGTAGCTGCCATTGCTGAGTCCATATCATCAAATAATGGGTAATTAGCACCCATTCGGGCATTCAATACTTCCTTAGATTGTCCTCTAGATACCAGTCCTACAATTTCAAATCCAGGAGTGTTATGATAAGCGATGGCGTGAGATGCGCCCATGTTTCCGCAACCTATTACCAGGACGCGTACGGGGTTTAATTGATTTGACATAAAAGATATTGTTCAATATATAGTTTATAGATTCTATTATCTCAGTGTTCAACTATTATTAACCACATAGAGACATAGGTTTTATTTTTTAGATGGCAATACTATGCTTATGTATGGTTAAATCATTGTTAAACACACAGAAGGATTAATTTTTCGGCAATAAATTAAAATACTCATTCACATATGTTTTTTGTCCTTCGTTAAATATATTAAAACAGTTAAAATTTATTAAAATACCTTTAGGAGATTTTAAAAGTTTCATATAGGTTAGAAGCTGCGCTTCAAACACACTAGTCATTTCCTGAACAGCCTTTAATTCAACTACTAAACATTTTTCAACATACAAATCACACCTAAAATCAATTTCCAGTTGTTTATTCTTATAAAGTACTGGAATTCTCATTTCTGTTAAAAAATTTATTTTTCGATGGGCTAATTCTTCCTTTAAACATTGATGATAAACACTTTCAAGTAACCCTCTTCCCATTATTTTATGTACCTCAATAGCAGCGCCAACTACTTCATAAGTCAAATCGTCTAAATATCTCTGAGTTACCATTTATTGTTTTAACAGGATAATTTTTTTGATTGAATTCATTTAGCCACTTTATTATTTTTTAAAACACATAGAGACATAGGTTTTATTTATTAGGTGCTTTTAAAGTACTATGTTTCTATCTGGTTACAATTTAACCACCTTACTATTTTTTAAAACACATAGTAGCATAGGTTTTATTTTTTAGATGGTAATGATATTCTATGTTTCTATGTGGTTAAAATTTATATTTTACAAATTACCTTTCTTCAACTCTTTTACGGCGTAATCACAAGCTCTTGCTGTAAATGCCATATACGTTAGGGATGGGTTCTGGCAGGCGTTTGAAGTCATGAATGCACCATCGGTAACAAACACATTCTTCACATCATGCATTTGATTCCACTTATTCAGAACTGATGTTTTAGGGTCATGTCCCATACGGGCAGTTCCCATTTCATGAATGGCCATTCCCGGCACTGCTGGTCTGTCAAAAGACTGAACGTTTTTCATTCCAGCAGCTTCCAAAATCTCTGCTGCATCGTTTCTCATATCAATGCGCATTTTCCGTTCGTTCTCACCAAACTCACAATCAACTGCAAGCAATGGAAGTCCCCATTTATCCTTCTTTGTTCTATCAAGGAAAGCATGGTTTTTAAATTCCGGTAAATGCTCTCCGAAAGATCCAAGCCCCATTACCCAAGGTCCCGGTTCAGTCATGTCTTCTTTAAACTCCTGACCATATCCCATTTCAGGAATTGCTCTTTGCCATCCAGTTCGACTGGCACTTCCACCATAATGGAATCCGCGTAAGTAATCACGCTCTGGCTTATCGCCCAAGTTGCGGTAGCGCGGAATATATACACCGATCGGGCGTCTTCCATAATAGTATTTATCATCAAAGCCTTCTGCTGTTCCAGAAGCTCCAACCTGAAAGTGGTGGTCCATCAAGTTATGTCCCAAATGCCCGCTGCTATTACCCAAACCATCAGGGAAAGTATCTGAAGTGGAATTCAAAAGGATTTGAGTCGTACCCAAAGTTGAGGCATTCATAAAAATTATTTTTGCAGAATATTCTATATGCTCATTGGTCTCTGAATCAATCACCATCACTCCTTTTGCTTTTCTAGTTTCTTTATCGTAAAGCACTTCACCAACGATAGAAAAAGGCCGAAGTGTCAGGTTTCCGGTAGCCATCGCTGCAGGTAAGGTTGCTGATTGGGTGCTGAAATAAGCTCCGAATGGGCATCCTCTGTTACACAGATTTCTGTTCAAGCAAGTACCTCGTCCATTATGTGGTACGGTCAAATTGGCCATGCGGTAAACGGTCATCATCCGCTCCCGGTTATAGTGGCTTTCAATTCTTTTTTTCACCTCTTTCTCCACGCAGTTCATCTCAAATGGAGGAAGGAAGATTCCATCGGGTAATTGCGCAAG
>CAIJME010000154.1 GCA_903821625.1 uncultured Sphingobacteriales bacterium
CCTCGAGGTGCAGCATTTCCTTTTCCGCTCATCGATAATTGCATTCCTTCACTTACACCTGCAGGAATGTTTATGCTAATTGTTTCTTCGCCACGACTTAAACCATCTCCATGGCAGGTAGTGCATTTTGAAGTGATCTGTGTTCCTTCACCATTACAAGTAGGGCAGGTGCTGGTTGTTTGCATCTGTCCCAGAATTGTATTTGTAACCCTTCTTACCGCTCCACTGCCATTGCAGGTTTGGCAAGTATTGAATGATGATTTATCTTTTGCGCCACTTCCATCGCAAGTGTCACATATAACTTGTTTATTTACTTTGATTTTTTTCTCAACACCCTTAGCAATTTCTTCCAAGCTAAGTTTAACTTTAATCCTAAGATTACTTCCACGTGCTGCGCGACGTCCACCTCGGGTTTGCTGTTGGCCTCCAAAGAAACTGTCAAATGGGCTGCCGCCGCCACCACCGCCTCCAAAAATGTCTCCGAACTGGCTGAATATGTCTTCCATATTCATGTGACCACCATATCCACCACCACCATTTGGACTTGAAGCTCCTCCGGCATGGCCAAACTGGTCATACCTTCTTTTCTTTTCAGCATTGCTTAAAACCTCATAGGCTTCAGCTGCTTCCTTGAAATTTTCTTCAGACTCCTTATCACCTGGATTTTTATCCGGATGATACTTAATTGCCATTTTTCGATAAGCTTTTTTTATCTCATCTGCAGTTGAGCTGCGTGTTACTCCAAGTATGTCGTAATAATCTCTTTTAGCCATTTTTCTAAATAAACACTATGCACCATTTTTAAAGCCCTGCATATAAGGCTGGAATACTTTCTATGCTCCTATAATAACTTTTGCAAAGCGTATCACTTTATCATTCAGGTAATATCCTTTTTCTAATTCATCTACTACTTTTCCCTTAAGATCAGCAGATGGTGCAGGTATATTGGTGATGCCCTCATGAACATCGGCATCAAATTCAGCTCCAATGGCAGTCATTTCTTTTAGCCCTTTATTAGTCAGCACGTTTTTTAATTTGTGATGAACAAGTTTCACACCCTCTTTCACAGCCTCAATATCCGTGGCTTTTTCGATTGATTTTTGAGCTCTTTCAAAATCATCAAGTACTGGTAAAAGATCTACGATCACATCTTTTCCTGCAATCTGAAGTAATTCCAGTCGTTCCTTACTTGTACGACGTTTGAAATTATCAAACTCTGCATATAAGCGTAGATATTTATTCTGCCATTCAGAAGCCTCTGCTTTAAATTTTTCTTCATCCGAAATTTGTTCTTCATCCGGCGGGGTTGAATTTTCATCAATTTCTGGCAACTCATTAGTTACTGATTCATTTTCATTCAGAATATCCTTTTGCTCAGTATTTTCAGTTGTTTGATTCTCTTCCATTTTAGTCTTCTTCTTTTTATTCAATAATTCTGAAAATTTCATACTATTTTATGGCAATTTTTTTGCCAAAAAATAAATCAGTCAAGCTGTCAGCATTTCGGCTGCAATCCACTTATAACTGACATTAAATGCCTGTGATAAAAAAAATTGTTAGATTTTAGCGTCCTCGTGAATGATCCCACCTTCGCATTTGATAATTCTTGATGGAAATGTTCTGATGATATGGTAATCATGAGATGCCATTAATACGGCAGTTCCTGATTGACTGATCTGTTTTAACAAACTTACAATATCTTCAGATGTATCCGGATCAAGGTTACCTGTTGGTTCATCGGCTAAGATTAATTCCGGGTCATTCAATAAGGCTCTGGCAATTACAACTCGCTGTTGCTCACCACCGGATAACTCATGTGGCATTTTTTTGATTTTTGAGCGTAAGCCAACTTTTTCAAGTACATCTAATATTCGTATAGAAATTAGTTTTTTATCTATCCAACCGGTAGCTTTTAGTACAAACTCCAAATTTTGCTCCACGGTCCGGTCAGTTAGTAATTGAAAATCCTGAAATACGATGCCTAGATTGCGGCGTAAAAAAGGAATATCCTTATCAGTTATTTTTTGAAGGTCAAATCCTGCAACCTGTCCCTGACCGTTTACAATATGAAGCTCACCATAAATTACTTTCAGTAGGCTACTTTTACCCGACCCTGTTTGTCCGATTAGGAAAACAAATTCGCCAGGACTGATCTGTAGGTTGACATTGTTTAGAACTAAATGTTTCTGCTGGTAGATGTCTACGCCATCTAATCTTATAACTGAGTTGCCTATCATAATTCAAGTTTTAAAATTTGCCCGAAAGGCAGGTCTTTAATTTTATCCATAATGGTTGCAGCATGATCAACTAAACCTGCTTTTTCAAGTGCTTTTTCAGGTCTATCTAATCGAAAATACGCTAACAAGGTGAATTTATCATCACGCAGTTGGACATAATCCGGGATCTTTGCTACCCCCCTAACTTTTATTACATACATTGCTTGCAAAGTTAATTATTTATTAGTAGATAGTGGATAGTAGTTAGTAGATAGTAGTTAGTAGATAGTAGTTAGTAGTTAGTAGTTAGTATTGCGTATTGAGATAATTTAGCTTCATTTCACGTCATACCTCATACCTCCTGTCTCAGACCTCCTGCCTCAGACCTCAGACCTCAGACCCACCCCTCACAATCCTCTCAAAAATGCCATCGTATCCACCCCATCTGCATAATCCCATAATCCTGGACGCTGGCTTTGCCCAAAAGGAAGAGCTTTCATGCTTAAATCTGATGTTGCAATAATACATTGAATACCTTCTTCATGGGCCGATAATTCTTTTTCTGCCTCTTGAATGTTTTCATATTCCTCGTAGTAGACTACTGCCAATGGTGAAGCCATCCGTTTATCCTCTTTCAAAAGTAAAAATCCATTGTCAAGATGTTTATCCATGTTTACAAGAAATATGGATTTATTATAGTCGTAATTATTATTGTATTTATGATGGTCAGCAACCGTTTTAAATTCTTCGATAGATTCAAAGAAAGTATTGAAATTATACCCTTTGGGTACATATAATTTAGAAACATTACGGCAGCCTAAACCATAATAGCCAAAAATATCATGGCCTAAAGACCTGAGTTCTTCTCTATTTTCATTACCATTTAAAACAGCAATACTGTTACGGTTCTTGCGGATAATATGAGGTACTTTATTGAAATAATATTCAAAGTATCTGGAAGTATTGTTACTGCCAGTTGCAATCACCGCATCAAAATCTTTTAATCTTTCTATAAACTCAAACTGTTCCGTAAAGCGAGGTTCTATTTCTGAAAGCTTAGTCAAGATGTATGGTATTAAATGTTTATCCTGTGTAGAAAGCTTAATCAATGCTTTATTTCCCGAAGCTAGAACACATAGAACATCATGAAAGCCAACCAATGGGATATTGCCTGCAAGAATTAGACCGATAGCATTCGTTTTTATTGGTTCATCTGTATTGGCATCAATCCATTTTTCTAGATCTGACTCATTGAGCATTTCTGCAATCGCATGTATTGCCATGGCGGTGCTTTGTGGAGTGAACCATGCATTATAGTGTTTTGCAGAGCTAATAAGAGAACTTAATTGCTCATCTGGGTTTTGTAGAATATGGCCTAATTGTAAAAAAGCCATGATTCGTTGTTTGCTTGTCAAAATCTTACTCATCCAAAAATTTTATTTCAAATAATGTTATATTTGTCTCAAATATCAAAAATGAGGTTTTTACTCATTTTTGTGTAAAATTAACTTAACAAATAGACTTTTAGATAAAATGGCAATTAAAATCACCGATGAGTGTATTAACTGCGGGGCTTGCGAGCCCGAATGTCCAAATAATGCAATTTATGATGCCGGTGCTGCATGGAGATTTTCGGAAGGTACGAATCTTAAAGGACTAATTGATTTTGGGGATGGTACATCGCTGAATGCTGAGGAAGCTCAGTCTGCAGTTTCTGATGAGGTATATTACATAGTTTCTGATAAGTGTACTGAATGTGTTGGATTTCATGATGAACCACAATGTGCAGCTGTTTGCCCTGTAGACTGCTGTGTAGATGATGAAGATGTACGTGAAACCC
>CAIJME010000155.1 GCA_903821625.1 uncultured Sphingobacteriales bacterium
AAAAAGATGTTGTCAGTTATCAGAAAAAAGCAGTCAATCTCAAATGAGCACTGAATGGTCCTTTGTCTTGGATCTTGGTTCTTGGTTCTTGGTTCTTGGTTCTTTTTAGTTATCTGTTATCTGCTATCAGAAAAAAGCAGGAAATTTCAAATTAGCACTGAATTGTCCTTTGTCTTGGTTCTTGGATCTTGGTTCTTGGATCTTGGTTCTTGGTTCTTGATAATCAGGAATAATTGCCTTTTCAAAAAAATATCCGATTGTTAAAATCTGTTAAAGTTGTGAATGAAATCAACTAAAGAAATACTTTCGTAGGTACATATATGATAGCAAACATATATAAGTCATAAATATAATTGATGTTTTACCGATTTACATTATCTTTGCAGAATGTTTAAAAACAAGCTTAAATTAACCCTAAGCATATTACTACTAGTAATAGTTGCATTTGCAGGCTGCAAAAGCAAATATGAAAAATTACTAGCAAGCAACGATACGGCCAAAAAATACCGCGAAGCTGTGCGTTTATACGATAAAAAAGACTACAGTAAAGCCTTGGGTTTATTTGATGTTCTGGTTCAAAAATATCGCGGAACAGCGGAAGCGGAAGATCTTTCCTATTATTTTGCATACACTAATTATAAACTAAGAGACTATACAACGGCTAGATACCACTTTAAAACATTTGCTGATACCTATGCCTCGAGTGCAAAAGCTGAAGAATGTCGATTTATGTCAGCCTATTGTTTTTACCTTGAATCACCGGTTTTTTCTTTGGATCAGGAAAATACAATCAAAGCTATTGAGTCATTGCAGCTATTTATTAACCTGCACCCTAAAAGTGAACGTGTAGCTGAAGCAAGTAAATTAATAAGTAATCTGCGCGATAAATTAGAGATAAAATCTTATGCCAATGCAAGGCTTTTTCTGGATATCGGCGACTACAAATCAGCGGTTATTGCTTTTAGAAATTCAGCTAGCGATTTTCCTGACACTAAATTTGCTGAGGAAATGGAATTTTTAACAATCAAAGCTCAAGCGCTGTATGCTAAAGCTAGTTTGGAAGTAAAACAGGAATTGCGTTTCATTGAAGCCATCAACTTGTTTACGGAGTTTGCAAAAAACTACCCGTCTAGTAAATATTTGAAAGAAGGAGAAGAAATAAAGAAAAATTCTGAAAAAGCTATTGTGGAAGTAAAAAAACTAATTGCCATGCAAGAAGCTGAAATGAAAATATTACAAGACAAAGCAAAAGCTGCAGAAACAGCATTAAAAGCAAAGTCTGTAGAAGCGACAAAAAACGAAGAAACTAAAAACAAATAAAATGAGTACGACCAAACCAGTTATTCCAAACAGCACAGTCACACGTGATGTTCGTGAGTTAGACAAAACAACCGACAATATATACGAGTCAATTGTAATCATCAGTAAACGTGCTAACCAGATCGCAAATAACCTGAAGGAAGAACTTGATGGTAAATTAGCTGAATTTGCATCTTCAAATGATAATTTAGAGGAAGTGTTCGAAAATCGTGAGCAAATTGAAATCTCTAAACATTATGAGCGTATGCCTAAGCCATCTTTGATTGCCGTTGATGAGTTTTTACACAATAAGGTTTATTACCGCAATCCTTCTAAAGAGCAAAACTAACGCATAGGGGCATATTACTCATGGTACTATGCCCCATGCAAGCTTTCAGATGGGTAGACTCCATGCCCTATGCTTACAAATAAAAATATTTTACTTGGCGTCTGCGGAAGTATAGCTAGCTATAAATCTGCTTCTTTAACACGATTGCTAATTAAAGCAGGTGCAAATGTCAAGATTGTTATGACCAGCGATGCCTGTAATTTCATAACACCTCTAACTTTGTCCACCCTTTCAAAAAACCTTGTCTTAACAGAATATTTTGATCCGAAAACCGGAAACTGGAATAACCATGTAGAGCTGGGCCTTTGGGCAGATATTTTTATTATTGCTCCTGCCACTGCAAATACATTAGCTAAATTTGCTAATGGAATATGCGACAATCTGTTAGCAGCAGTTTACCTCTCTGCTAAATGTCCCGTTTACTTGGCTCCTGCAATGGATCTAGATATGTGGAAACATCCGGCTACGCAGAAAAATATCAATTCCTTAATCAGTAATGGCAACTTCATAATAAACCCTGCATACGGTGAATTGGCGAGTGGTCTCACCGGCGATGGAAGAATGGCAGAACCTGAAGAAATCATCGAACTAATTAGTCAGGAACTTAAAAAAAAACTCCCTTTAGCAGGTAAAAAAGCATTGGTTACAGCAGGTCCTACCTACGAAGCTATTGATCCGGTCAGGTTTATTGGAAATCACTCTTCAGGCAAAATGGGATATGCCATTGCCGAAGAGCTATCTGCACTTGGAGCAAATGTTACGCTCATCAGTGGCCCAAGTGCATTAAAATTAGTAGATAAAAATATTATCAGAATAGATGTTACATCCGCTAAAGAAATGTTGGAAGCTTCTGTCTCCAATTTCCCGGGTACAGATATTTCCATCCTAAGCGCTGCTGTTGCAGATTACCGGCCCAAAGAAGTATCCACATTAAAAATAAAAAAAGATAGCCCAGCATTTGAATTAGAGCTAGTTAAAACTTCTGATATACTGACTACCCTTGGTCAGAAAAAAAAAGCAGGACAAATTTTAGTTGGTTTTGCACTCGAGACAGACAATGAGGTAGCCAATGCAATCAAAAAGCTTGAAAAGAAAAATCTTGACTTCATAGTTTTAAATTCTTTAAGCGATGAAGGCGGTGCTTTTAAAAACGACAACAACAAAATAACGATCATTGATCGGGATCATCATAAGGAAAACTTTGATCTTAAACCAAAGAATGAAGTCGCTATAGATATCTGCAAAAAAATATTAGATTTATTGAAATGAAACGCCTGCTGCTGCTCTTCATGCTTCTGGTTATTTCTCCTGTAATTTTTGCACAGGACTTGAATGCTCGTGTCCAGATACTTGCACCACAGTTATCCAATTCAAACAAACGTGTTCTGGATATTCTTGAAACAAGCATTAAAGATTTCTTAAATGGAAGAAGGTGGACAACAGATGCATTGCAGCCTCAAGAGCGCATTGATTGCAATTTCGTAATTACAATTACAGAGTGGGATGGCTCTAGTAATTTTAAAGCTGAAGCGCAGATCCAATCAAACAGGCCGGTATTTAATAGTAGTTACAGCAGTACCTTATTGAATATCAGCGATAAAGATTTTGGATTCACCTATTCGGAAGGTCAGGCTCTCGATTTTTCAGACCAAAATTACATCAGTAACTTAAGCTCCCTCCTATCATTTTATGCCTACATCATTACCGGAATGGATTATGATTCGTTTTCCAAATTTGGGGGAAATCCCTATTTTTTGAAGGCTCAAACCGTTTTGAACAATGCTCAAAATGCTCCAAATGCAGGATGGAAAGCGTTTGAAAATTTACGTAATCGATTTTGGCTCGTCGAGAACCTTACCAACAAATCATATAACCCTATTCGTGAAAGTATCTATATTTATCATAGAGATGGTTTGGATGTGATGGCCGAGAACAAATCGAAAGGTCTAAAAGCAGTATTATCAATTATTCCACAAATCCAAAAAATTGATAAACAAAAACAAGGCTCGGTATTATATCAAATTTTTTTTACGGCAAAGTCTGATGAAATCATCAATATTTTAAGTTCTGCTGATCCTCAGGATAGAATAAAAGCCTTCAGTGTTTTATCGGTGATTGATCCGGCAAATAGTTTAAAGTACGAAGCATTAAATAAAACGAGGTAAGAATAAACCTCAAATTTCTAAGCTATTCAAACCTAATTATTAATTTAGATCAAACTTTACCAATTACATGCTCAAGCGACTGGCAATTAAAAATTATGCCTTAATTGATAATCTAGATATTTCCTTTTCTAAGGAGTTAAATATCATGACCGGAGAAACCGGAGCAGGTAAATCAATTATCCTTGGAGCATTATCATTGATACTAGGCCAGCGTGCCGAAAGCAAGTATTTCTTTAATCAGCAAAAAAAGTGTGTAATTGAAGGAACCTTTCTCGTGAACGGATTTCAACTGAATGAGTTTTTTGCTGAGAATGATCTGGATTATGATCTGGAAACTGTTTTAAGAAGGGAAATTTCTTCTGATGGCAAAACAAGAGCATTCATAAATGATACACCTGTAAATCTCACAACCTTAAAAAAACTCGGCGAAAAGCTGATTGATGTCCATTCACAACATGCTACTTTGGAGATCAATGATGAAGATTTTCAACTATTGGTGATTGATACAGTTGCGGGAAATCAAAACCTCTTAAATAATTATCGCGAGGTTTTCAGATCCTATAAAAAATCACAGGCTCGTCTGAAAGAGCTCATCAACCAAAGCGAAAAATCAAAGTCTGACCTGGATTACTTTCAATTCCAGTTTGACGAATTAGAAAAAGCAAATCTATTCATAGGTGAACAGGCCGAACTTGAACAAGAACTTGATTCTTTGACCCATGCAGAGGATATAAAGAAAAGTTTAGTGTCTTCTATATCTGTTCTGAGCGAAAATGAGCCTTCTGCGATTGTGCAGATCAAAGAAGCAGCGGTTAATCTGGCAAATGCCGAAAAATACAATCCTGAAATAAGCATTCTGACCGAGCGTCTTAACAGCTGCCTGATTGAAATAAAAGATATCCTTTCTGAGATCGAACGAATAGAGCAAAGCAGCCTGATCAATGAGGAACGTCTGCAAAAGGTAAGCGACCGCCTTGATTTGATCTATTCTCTTCAGAAAAAACACCGTGTAGGATCAGAAAATGAGCTAATTGCTGTTCGAGATCAAATCTCAAATAAGCTCAATAGCATTCTTTTTGCAGATGAGGATATCGAAAAATTAAAAATTGAAGTGGATAGTCTTTATAAAGAAGTACTTACCCATTCAATCCAATTGGATAAAACCCGGACTGAATGTATTCCAAAAGTTGAAATGCAGGTCATGGACACGCTTACCGAGATAGGAATGCCCAATGCCGTACTTAAAATTGTAAACGATACTTTGTCAGAAGGCAAGTTTGATCAGAATGGGAATAATCAGATTCGATTTTTATTTAGTGCAAACAAAGGCCAGTCGCCATTACCCATGAACAAAGTTGCTTCAGGCGGTGAACTTTCAAGACTGATGCTGAGCATCAAATCACTCATTGCGGTTCATACGGCGCTTCCCACAATAATTTTTGATGAGATCGATGCCGGAATTTCCGGAGAAGTTGCCTTAAAAGTTGGACACATTATGGAAAAATTATCGAAAAATATGCAGGTAATCGCCATCACACACTTACCTCAGATAGCCAGCAAAGGCGATACCCATTACCGGGTGTACAAAGATGAAAAAGGCGACATCACCAATACAAATATTACTAAACTCAACGAAGAAGAGCGGATATTCGAGCTAGCCAAGATGTTAAGTGGAGATAATCCTGGCGAATCGGCCATTCAAAATGCACGTGAATTACTGTTTAAATTTTAAAGAGTTTAAGAATTAGAGATTAATAATAACTTTAGCTTTTTATTTAGGACAAAAACAAAAATTAAGGATATGTATAACTTACTGAAAGGTAAAAGAGGAATCATTTCAGGTGCTTTAGATCAAAATTCAATCGCCTGGAAAGTTGCAGAGAAAGCCCATGAGGAAGGCGCTGTATTCGTTTTGACCAATGCCCCAATTGCCATGCGAATGGGTGAAATAAACAAACTGGCTGAATCAACCAATTCACAGATCGTGCCTGCTGATGCAACAAGTGTAGAAGATCTAACCAACTTATTTACACAATCACAGGAAATTCTGGGTGGTAAAATTGATTTTGTTCTTCACTCCATTGGAATGAGCGTCAATATCCGTAAAAAGATTCCTTACCCTGAGTTAAACTATGAATATTTCCAAAAGGGAATTGACGTTTCAGCAATGTCATTG
>CAIJME010000156.1 GCA_903821625.1 uncultured Sphingobacteriales bacterium
GCTTGATGTTCCATCTGTAAATCCCGGTTTACTTCCGGCATACACATGCGTATGCATATTAATCAGGCCGGGCGAAACAATCAGACCACTTACATCTACCACTTTTTTGGCTTCAGGTGTAGGTATGCCAGAGGCTATTTTGAATATTTTACCATCCTTTATAGCCACATCTAACTTGGCATCGATCTTATTTTTGGCATCAATAACACGCCCTCCTTTTAATAAAAGATCGATCTCTTGAGCATGTATGTTATTGGAAATGCCAAAAAGGATTAATAGAAACAGAATAACAGTATTTGTTCTAAAATCACGCATCATGGCAGATAACAGTAAGCCCGTTACAGTTGTTTTATTCCTCTTTAGCATTTCCATAGCATTAATTAGTAAGCACTAGTTCTAATTCAATTGTAATTTACTTTACTGCATCCCATTGTGGTCCGCTGATGCCATTTAAATCCCATGCAACTTTTCCTGCACGAAGCGTTAGTTCAGCCTCCAGTTTTTTGGTTCCATTTAATACAGAACCACGGGCATCCATATAACCAAATTTACCTTCACGAATATTGAATACTGAAACATCCGCCTCAGCGCCAACACTTAGATGCCCTAAATCTGTATGTTGTATCACATTGGCAGGATTCCAAGTTGAGCGTACAATTACATCTTGAATGGACATACCCATATTTAGAAACTTAGACATCACATTAGCCATATCCTTCATTCCAGCATTTCTACTGTTTCTATACAAATCGGTACTGATCGTATTGGGATAGAATCCCTGCTTAATTGCATTTATTGCTGTAGCCCATACAAAAGCTCCACCACCATGGCCCACATCAAAGATCCTTCCTTGTTTTTGAGCTTCAAAAATGAAAGGTTTTACTTTGTTGTTCACATCCACAATTGGCTCGCGTCCACCGGGAGTTAAATTAGTTGCAGCGTTTCCTGAAAAAGTATGTGTAAAAATATCTCCTGGGCGGAAATGCTTCATAAACAGTTCTTCAATAGATAATTTAGGAGTACTTGAGCCAAAATCTACAATAATTGGCTTATTTGTTTTCCTTCCTGCTTCAATAGCACGATCAACCGGGAAAAAATTATGCCCCTGAAAATGATGAGCTTTTATCCCAACAATGATATCAGGATACTCGTTCATGATAAATGCAGTAGTTGTCGGATTCATATCCGTAGTATCCTGTGCATGAACAGTTCCTACCATACCATAACCAGTAATACTTATAAAAGCTAAGACCCGGGTCAGAGAATTATCTATTGTTTGCTTTTTGAACTGCGGGAAGTTTCTCCATCCTGCCGAACCGGCATCTACCACGGTAGTTACTCCTGAGCGAAAGGTGAAATCGTCAGGAGCAACGCTACCGAAACCATTTGAAATTTCAAAACCTTTATATCCAGGATCTTCAGCACCGGCAAAAACATGCACGTGCATATCTATAAAGCCAGGTGAGACATACATGCCAGTTGCATTAACCGTTTTCTTAGAGGTATTTGCAGGAATATTTGAGGCAACCCGAAATATCTTACCATCCTTAATGGCAACGTCCATTATTGCATCGATCTTATTTTTTGGATCAATAACATGTCCACCTTTGATAAGCATATCAATCTCCTGAGCTTGAAGATTTGCCTGAGAAATGAGACATGCAGCAAAAAATAACATATAAAAATGTGCCCTGAGTGTTTTTAGAAAATTGTTGTTCATTTTGTATGGTTTTTAATAGTTAAAATTCAATTTAGGTATTTTTTTATTAACTGGAAAGTGGTGCTCCCGAAGGAACAAAAACTGGCTTCTTTGATGCTGGTTTATTATTTTTTGTAGCGCTGAATTTTGCACTTCGGTACTCCCCCATAAATAAATTACCTGATAGCTTATCTCCTGACAAAGTACCGGTGAAAGTATAAATTATAGAATCTCCGATCAAACGTACAGAACTCTGCAATTTCACCGTATCACCTTCAATAGAACCGGCCATGTCATTCACTGCAAATCCTCCCTGATGTGTTCCCTTGATCCAGTTTCCATCCTGCTCAATAAATAATTTATGTTTACCCTGGCTATTATAAAATTTCACATCCACATCCCATGTGCCTGATAGATTGGCTGCAGGAGCTTTCATTTCTTTTATTATTGGGCTTCTTTTTGCGGTTAA
>CAIJME010000157.1 GCA_903821625.1 uncultured Sphingobacteriales bacterium
ACTACCTCCGGTCTGAATACTGTGAGTAATGGATCTCATGAAATTGTGCTGGGCATTTTCTTGAATAACAGGTACAAAGTAACATGCCCGCAGAAAAGCTGGTAGACGTCTGTTAACAGTTAACAGTTATCAGACAACAGGCAACAGAAACACAGAGCCAAGAATCAAGAACCAAGAGCCAAGACTGTGTAGTGCTAATTTCAGATTTTCTGCTTCTTTCAGACCTCCTACCTCATACCTCAGACAACAGATAACAGATAACACACAACAGATAACAGACAACAACTTAATTGAGCCAGGAACCAAGAACAAAGACTGGTTACTCCTAATTTGATATTTACTGCCCTTTTCTGATAACACACAACAGATAACAGACAACATCTTTTTTAGTATTTAGTACTAACTAACTAACCACCTAACTAACTAATAACTAACCAACTGATAACAGACAACTGATAACAGACAACTCTCCTTAAAGCTCTTTCCTTAATCTTGCCACCGGTATATTCATCGCTTCCCTGTATTTGGCGACAGTTCTTCTGGCAATATTATAGCCTTGTTCTTTGAGGATTTCAGTCAGTTTTTCATCTGCAAGTGGTCGTCTTTTATCTTCTTTGCCAATGCATTCCTCAAGAATTTTTTTAACTTCTTTATTGGATACTTCTTCACCACTTTCCATCTGAATAGCTTCAGAGAAAAACGATTTCAATAAAAAGGTTCCAAATTCTGTTTGTACATATTTAGAATTGGCTACCCTAGAAACAGTTGAAATATCCATGCCAATACGATCAGCAATATCTTTGAGGATCATTGGTTTCAGATTCTTATCATCGCCGGTCAGAAAATATTCATACTGATAATGCATGATTGCATTCATGGTTTTCAGCAAAGTTTGCTGCCTTTGTTTAATTGCATCGATGAACCATTTTGCTGAATCAAGTTTTTGTTTTACAAATTGTACTGCTTCTTTCAATTTTTTATCCTTTTGAGCAGTTTTATCGTAATGTTCAAACATGTCTTGATAAGAACGACTGACACGAAGTTCAGGAGCATTTTTTGAGTTTAAGGTCAAAAATAATATACCGTCGTTATTACTGATATGAAAATCAGGGATAATTTGGAGCTGCTTCGTCGTAACCGCGTTCGAGTCCCCTGGTTTTGGGTTAAGCTTTAGTATTTCATTGACAACATCTTTAAGCTCATCTGAATCCATGTTAAGGGAACGCTCAAGTTTGTCGTAATGTTTTTTAGTAAATTCCTCCAGAAAATGTTCCACTACTCTCGTCGCTTTTCTAACAAAAGGAGTTTGCTCTTTTTTTCTAAGTTGAATTAATAAACATTCCTGTAGATCTCTTGCACCAACTCCAGCCGGATCGAAAGATTGTATTACTTTGAGCATTTCAAGTACCTCTTCCTCTTCTGCAAATACGTTCTGCGAAAAAGCAAGATCATCGATCAGCGAAGTAATTGGGCGACGCAGGTAGCCATCATCATCAAGACTTCCAATCAGTTGCTGACCAATTCTGAAATCTTTATCGGATAAGGGTACCAGATGAAGCTGGGCCTGAAGGCTTTCAAAAAATGAATGCTGCACAGCAATAGGAATTTCTTTTCGTTCTTCATCCTCATCACCGTTCTGTTCATATTTGGAGCCGAAGTCGTTGAGGTTATCATCCTGTAAATAGTCATCGACATTAAATTCATCCGTACTTTCCTGACTATCTTCTGAATTGAAATTATCGTCTGGATCTCTGTCTGGATATTCTTCTGCCGGTTCATTCATGTTGGCAAGACTAAGATCTTCAAGTGCTGGATTATCTTCTAGCTCTTCTTTAATTCGGGTATCAAGCGATACAGTTGGTACCTGCAATAACTTAATAAATTGAATTTGTTGAGGAGATAGTTTTTGAAGAAGCTTTTGCTGAAGATTTTGTCTTAACATGATTTGAACTGTCATGCAAAATTAAACAAATATTGCTGTAAGGTGCATTATTAATATAAATATGTATTCGTTTTAATGTAAAAATGTTTTTGATTTAGTTAAAAACTAATCATATTTAGGAAGTATTTAAAATTCAGAAATTATATGGCGATCGTTAAGGAGTTTAAAGAATTTATATCTAAGGGAAATGTAGTTGATTTAGCGGTCGGTGTAATCATTGGCGCTGCTTTTGGAAAGATCATTACCTCATTGGTTGATGATATTCTGATGCCACCTTTGGGATTTATTATGGGTGGTGTTGACTTCTCTTCAAAGAAGCTGATTTTAATTTCTGCTGATGCGGTCTTTAAAATAGAAGAAGTGGCTATACGCTATGGAAATTTCATTAATGCTGTAATTCAGTTTCTGATTGTTTCCTTTTGTATTTTCGTTGTCATTAAAACCATGAATGCTCTGAAGCGTAAAGAAGAGGAAACACCTGTAACTACGAAAGCACCAGGCCCAGAGGAAGCATTGTTAATGGAGATCAGGGATTTGTTAAAACAACAGAAATAATAATTAAAAGGTTCTTTTCAGTTCAGGGTTAGTGGATTATTATAATTACAGCATTTCCTTTTCCTTTGCAAATTTTATCATCGGTTTATAATCCGTGTATTTATTCCATGCCCTGGCTTCTTTAATGAAATTCTTTACGTGGATCAGGTTTTGTAAATTTTATAATTTTACGTTTTAAGCCGTACAAAGGCTATATTTGAAAATAATATAAGCAAATACAGCGGGTTTAATTTCTTAAATCGGATTGTGGGAAATTCGTTTCTCAAGAAAGATAAGGATATTTTTATTCAACTGTTTGAATTGTGAAAAATCAAGCTTATATTTGCACTCTTGTTTTTTAGAGTAATAATAGATTAAAGAGTCATGAAAAGAACATTCCAGCCTTCTCAAAGAAAAAGAAGAAATAAGCACGGGTTTAGAGAGCGTATGAGCAGTGCAAACGGAAGAAGAGTATTAGCTTCTAGAAGAGCTAAAGGTAGAAAAAGACTATCTGTATCTGACGAGCGTCGCCATAAAGCATAATTTTGATTGTATTTTCGTAGCCTTTTACGATTTTGCAGATCAATATCTGCTTGTCAGTCAGGCTAAATAACAATCAAAATGAGCAGTTTTAAAAAAGAAGAACGGTTATGTAACATTAAGCTTATAGAAAAGCTTTATCATACCGGTTCTTCTTTTTTAGTTTATCCCTTTCGTATTATCTGGCTCAGCTCTGAAACGAATTCAGAATTTCCTGTTCAGGTATTAATTAGTGTTCCCAAAAAAAAGTTCAAACGTGCTGTAGATCGAAATTTGCTAAAACGCAGAATTCGTGAAATCTACCGACTGCATAAGTCTGAAGATCTTTTTCCTTTTCTTAATGAACGTTCAGAAAAAATAGTGCTTGCTATTAATTATATCGGGAATGAAATTGCTGAATATGCTTCCATGGAAAAGAAATTTAATGCTGCAATGCTGCGATTAAAAAAGAATATAGCTGATTAAACATGTTCAAAAAGCTTGTAAAAAAGATATTTTCCACCTTTTTTTTACTTCTGATAAGAATTTATCAGTATTTAATTTCGCCTATTCTTGGAAAATCATGCCGTTTTACGCCAACATGTTCTCATTACGGGCTTGAAGCGATAAATAAATATGGCCCGTTTAAAGGGGCTTGGCTTACCTTAAAACGCATTACTCGCTGCCATCCCTGGGGTGGACATGGACATGATCCTGTACCTTAAGCTTTAAAATTTGTATTTAATTTTGCTCCTTTGTATCCATGAAAGATCAATTGATTTTACTTCTTGAAACTGCAACAACTACTTGTTCTGTAGCCTTGGCTCATAATGGCAGTATCCTAGCATTAAAAGAGGTGAACGAGCGTAATATTCATGCCAGCCATATCACCTTGTTTATTGAAGAGGTTATGCATACTGCCAAAAAAAAGTATTCTGATCTTCAGGCAGTAGCAATAAGTAAAGGACCAGGTTCCTATACGGGATTAAGAATTGGAGTTTCTACAGCTAAAGGCTTATGCTACGCTCTTGATATTCCCTTAATTGGAATTGATACGATTGAAGCAATGGCCTCTGGTTTTAAGGAGTCTGTTAACATTTCCAATTCCTCATTACTGATTCCTATGCTTGATGCCAGACGTATGGAAGTTTATACTGGGATATATCGGAACGATTTGAGTGTTGTTGAATCAGTTAGTGCAAAAATCGTTGATAAAGATTCATTTAATGAATACGATGGAGAGGAGCTATTTCTTTTTGGTGATGGTGCTGATAAATTTAGAGAACTTTTTGCAGATCAGCCTAGCATTAATTTCATTGATTTTGCTACATCGGCTTCTCACTTAAATGCGCTGGCTTTGAAAAAATTCCGTGACTCAGATTTTGAAAATCTGGCTTATTTCGAACCATTTTATTTGAAGGACTTTTTACTGACCACATCAAAAAAAGACAATCTCTAGTTCTTTTTTCTGAATAGTTTTTTGATAAATCCGCTAGCAGGGTCTTCCATAAAGCCAGGTATCTGAGTGGCATTTGCCGGATGTTCTAATACCCTGCCAAATTTCAGTGCAAAGCCCATATAAAATGATACCCCGGTATATCCACTGGGATAGATAGTTTCATTTTTAGTAAAATTCTTCAACATTTCTAACGATTTAACAAGCTGGTCACTTCCCATGTAAAATTCAATATTTGGAGTTTTAACCATGAACTGTCCGCCTAGCTGTAAAAACCCATTGGTATTATAATCAGCCATCCCGGTAAATACATAGTTTTTATAATGGTAGTTATTCACCAAGGCAATATCTCCACCTTTGTAATAAATGCTTTTTGATAAGATTAGATTGGGACGATAATTTCCAAAATCCTTATTGATCAGAATCTCTGCTTTACCATTTAGTGCACTTACATACGATTTGTTTACAGACCTTGAACTTATATTCTTATCAAGACTGTCTGCTAGTCTGTTATCTGCACTTTGATTGGATGCATTATCAATCAAGATTTTGCCAGTATTAAAGTTATATTCATAAGAATCCTTGCTCCATTTGATCAATCCAATATCTTTTAAATTTCCCAAAACAAAATAGCCGTCCCGTAATTTATAACTGGCACCTGCAGTAAAAGATAAGCCAGGATTTCTGAAATTGGGATCGGCCATCTTTCGTTGAAAATTATCAAACTTGAAATTTGATCGCAGGGTACCCCGAATTGAAACGTCTATCACATCTGCAGCTTCATCCATATTTATTTCAGACTGACTAACCTTTAGCTGGGTATAACTAATGCCACTGAGCAAACTTAATTTAGCCCCAATTGCCAAACGCTTGGTATAGTTTTGCCTGTACGTAAAACTAAACTGATGATACGATTGATTATAACCATTTAAACTGAAAATGTTTTGTAATGAGCTGGAGTTAAAGAGCCTGTAATCGTCAAAAACCGCAAAGATGTCATTACTTACTTTAACTCTGCCATCGTTTCGGATCTGCCATGAAAGACCTATTTCCTTGTATTTTTTGACAGTTTTTAACATTCGAAGCATCGCCACATAATTATTTGAATTCAAGGTGAGATTATTGTGCTTATTGTCTCCAATTGTAATATCTCTACCATTAAACATGCCATCATAAAGAAGTGTTTTGAACGCAGCTTCGGCAGGCCCAGTAAAAGAACTGTTGATGCTGATCGTTGGTATAAAAAAATTAAAAGCAAAACGTCTACTGGTATCTACCTGGTAAGCCCTTTGAGATGGGTTTTCAAAGCTGTCATAAAGAGTGCGGCTATTATAAAGTGAAAATTGTTGAGCAAAAGTTTTAACGTTTATACTAAATAAAATGATCGTTAAAACGAATATTTTAAATAAATAAGTGCTTTTTCTGCTAGTTCTAATCATTCTTTAATTTTTATTCTTTGTACTATCTACGGATAAAACAGCATCTGGAGTTGTTGCTGATTTTTTATAACCTGTATAAAAATTGGTAAAAAAATGATCTTTATTACTCGCAAGTTGATAAGATAAAGCGTACAGGTCTTTTATGCCATGTTTGTCATTGCCAAAGTTCTCTGCATAATTTCTTTTTAATAAATTTTTAAGAATACTTGCCGAATTACTAAAATGCAGAATGAATGAAATATTGCTTTGATCGCCAACAAGCTGATCAAATTGTCTGAATGACTCCGTTTTCAGGAGGAATTTTTCGGAATTATAGTCTTTTAGATACCTTTGCAGGGTGCCAGGTGAATTAGATAGGATGAGCAAATTATCTGAGATCATATAAAATGGTTTAGCGTATTTTTTTAGTGGGTCACCCCAGTAATTATAAAATAAACTCTCAAAATTTATTTTTCTGATGGTTTCAGAATAAGTTGAGCTTAAGGGCTCAAGAAAGAATTGCATCTGTGTGCCATTCGTAACCTTAATGATCGCCAGATTTTCATAAGTCGAAAGTTGTATCGTGGATAACTCATTACCCCATAATTTCTGGAGGTCACGGTCAGGATTGACTCCCGTTTCAGAGGTTATTTTACCCATTTGCTTATTTAGCGTGTCAAGTTCTTTTCTGTCTTTAAATAAACCACTTAACTCATCATGAAATAGGGTGTAGCTCGATAGACCATAAACTAATGCATTAGATGTATTGTAAGGTAGTATAGTTTTAATAGTGTTTTTTACGGGTGTTTGATTTAAGAATAGCCTGGTATAATTATTCTTTTTATTCAAGATGTTCGTGAGTCCATTATAGATAAGATCGTCATTTTTGTAATTAAGGCTTAAGCTTGAAAATCCGGAAAAACTCTGTAAGATTTCAAAGTTGCCACTCAGGTTATTCCTGAAAAATGGTTGGAGAAATCCTTGCTTATTATAATTGATAAACAGGTTTACCAATGCATTTTCGTCTTTTCTAATTCCTTCGTTGATTGTTTTAATGAATTCAGGATCAATCTTTTCTGAGTTTTTATCCAAACTCCGAAAAAGAAGGTCCTTGTTGAAACTACCTCTAACAATTCCTTTTACAATAGCAAAATAAAAGGGTCGATTACGTGTTTTATTCTTTATCAGGAATATATCTTGTTCTGTTTCCTGAAAGGTAAGGATCTGATTTGAAGGGTCACTTACACTAATTTTCCTTATATCCTCTTCATTGAGTTTATCTTTTAGTTGCATTGACCAAAGAAAATCGACACTGTCAGTTTTTGATGGATGGAATGATAAAAATACCTTCTGCCCTGACATTACAGTTTTAAGAGTAACTGTACTCATTAAATAGTTAGTTAACCAATGAATATCTTCTTTTTTTTGAGGCCCGACAATGGTGTCGAAAATGGTATAATCTTTAAAAATATCGTAAAGGCTTTGGTCGTTTTGATGTTGAAAAATTACGGATGCATCAGAGGGTATT
Source organism: uncultured Sphingobacteriales bacterium (assembly GCA_903821625.1). Lineage (GTDB taxonomy): Bacteria > Bacteroidota > Bacteroidia > Sphingobacteriales > Sphingobacteriaceae > Daejeonella. The sequence goes on from CAIJME010000157.1 coordinate 7,398, forward strand.
TCGGATAGAATCTGGTTATTACTACGGTTTTTAACATTGAGATTTGAAAAGTATAGGTAAGCTACAGACAATACAGCAATGAATAAGGCTGAAGTGATCCCAATAATTGTTTTCATTAAAAATTACTTTAAACAAATTTATATTTTTATGTCTTCAAAGGAGAATTGCAAACATGTTTGTTAAATTAGCATTCTAATTTAACAATATGAACAAACGCATCATTATTATCGCTTCAGTGTTTGGAATTCTTGCTGTTATTTTAGGAGCCTTTGGAGCTCATGCATTAAAGGCCAGATTGACTGCTTCTGAGCTGGAGGTGTGGAAAACCGCCGTTGATTACCAGTTCTATCATACATTTGCCCTGCTATTTCTTGCTGCTTTTTCACGCGTCAATAGTCGAGAAATCAAGTTGGCTTCTTGGTTTTTTAGTCTGGGAATAATCCTTTTTTCTGGGTCCTTATATTTGATTTCAGCAAAGGAAATCTTACATATTACTCAGGTTTCTGTTATTGGACCTGTAACTCCCATCGGTGGATTGTTTTTTATCATGGGCTGGGTCAGTTTGCTTGTTGCTACCCTAAAGAATAAATAATGCTTGAATTCAATGAAACTGAGGGCATTGTTCGGAAGACAATTTTCATCGAAGTAATTCTCCCTCTCGCTATTTCTAAAACCTATACCTACAGGGTACCGCTAGATATGACCGCAGATGTGGCTATTGGAAAGCGAGTGGTGGTTCAATTTGGCCGCAACAAAATTTATACAGCAATAATTTGTTTGATCTCCGAAACTCCTCCAACTCTTTACGAAGCTAAGTATATCATTGATGTTCTTGATAATGAACCCATTGTTAATGAATTTCAGCTTAAATTATGGCAGTGGATGTCTGATTATTACATCTGCAATTTAGGTGAAGTCATGCAGGCAGCATTACCTTCAGCCTTAAAGTTGGCCAGTGAAACAAAAATTGTGTTGAACACTTTTGAG
>CAIJME010000158.1 GCA_903821625.1 uncultured Sphingobacteriales bacterium
GAACAATTTCCTGAATTTGATATCCTGGTTAATATACAGGGCGATGAACCCATGATCGATCCACACCAAATTGATCTGCTCTGCTCCTGCTATGACAATCTCAATACCCGAATTGCAACGTTAGTTAAATTAATTCATACAAAAGATGAACTAGTTAATGAAAATACACCCAAGGTAATACTCAACAAAAACCATCAAGCAGTGTATTTCAGCCGTGCCACAATACCCTACTTAAGAGGTAAAAAAATAGACAATTGGCTGAGTGAACATACTTTTTATAAACATATAGGCATTTATGCCTTTAAGAGGCAAACACTTTCAGAAATCACCAAACTACCGCTATCGGATTTAGAAATAGCAGAAGGGTTGGAACAACTTCGTTGGATTGAGAATGGATACGCTATTCAGGCTGCAATTACAGATCAAGAAAGTCAAGCTATTGACACACCAGAAGACCTAATTAAGTTATTGAAACTTCTCAAAGACTAATTTTCATGTTGTTTGCAAGCGCATTATAATGAACTATTGATCCATTATTTTAACGAAGGGCATTTTGGGATTATTAAATAATACAATATTGACATAGAAAGCTAGATTATTGTTTAGATGAGCATTTGCAATGAACACTCCTCCAGTGCAATTAATATTTTATCTAGATGTTTATACCAAGCGAAAACATTCTTTTCGTTAAACTTGCATTGTTAACTATTTATAGAGGTTTGGTTATACATTAAGATGAACGAAGAATTTTTCAGGCAAATTTTTAAAAAGCAGCAAGACGCTGATGCAGTACCCTCAAACAAAGAAATATCAAGGTGGGCGCTAGAACTGATCAGATTACTTTTTCCTGAACAATCCAAACGCACCTTAATTAGTTTAGAAGAACTAAAAAAAGAATTCAATAAACTTGAAATCGAGCTTTGTAAGATATTGGAAGCTACCAGAGCTTGCATTCACTGTGATAATGCCAAATTAGCACGAGATTTTTTTGAACAAGTACCTGAAATATACCGCCTTTTAAATACCGATATTAAAGCCATTTTTGATGGCGATCCTGCAGCAAAAAGCGAATTCGAGGTTATTAGAGCATATCCGGGCTTCTATGCAATATCATTTTACAGGCTCGCTCATTCATTATATCAATTGGGTGTACCCCTATTACCGAGAATTTTCACAGAGTATGCACATTCAAAGACAGGAATCGATATCCATCCTGCAGCAGAAATCGATGAGTTCTTTCACATAGATCATGGTACAGGAATTGTTATAGGTGAAACCTGCAAAATAGGAAAACATGTAAAGATGTATCAAGGAGTAACATTAGGTGCTTTAAGCGTACATAAGAGCATGGCTGACACTAAGCGGCACCCAACCATTGGCGATCGAGTAGTTGTTTATTCTGGTGCTACAATACTTGGTGGAGAGACCTTTATTGGAAATGACAGCACAATTGGAGGAAATGTATGGATTACAAAAAGTATTCCTGCAGGGTCTTATGTTTACAATACAGCTGAAATAAAAATATCGAGTGATAATGAAATAAATAAACAATAATGGCAGGCATCATTGATCTGGTAGGAAATACACCTCTAGTAGAGATAACAAGATTAAATCCTAATCCAAAAGTAAAGATCTATGCAAAGCTAGAAGGAAACAATCCAGGTGGAAGTATAAAAGACAGATCTGCATTAAACATGATCAAGAGTGCTCTTGAACGTGGAGAAATTAATAAAAATTCCAAACTGATAGAAGCTACGAGTGGAAACACCGGTATTGCATTAGCCATGATAGCAAGTGTGTACGGTATTGAAATTGAACTTGTTATGCCTTCAAATTCTACAAGAGAACGAACACTTACCATGGAAGCCTTTGGCGCAAAGGTCACTTTATTGGATGGTATTGAACTTTGTCGGGACTATGCAGAAGAAAAAGCAACTAGTGGTAAAAGTTTTCAACTCAATCAGTTTGCCAATCCTGATAATTTTTGGGCACATTACAAAACTACTGGCCCTGAAATGTGGAGAGATACCGAACAAAAAATAACACATTTTGTAAGTTCTATGGGTACAACTGGAACCATAATGGGCTGCTCCAGATTTTTAAAAGAAAAAAATCCGAACATTCAGATCATTGGCTGTCAGCCGACCGAAGATTCATCTATCCCCGGAATTCGCAGATGGCCGCAAGCGTACCTACCTAAAATATTTGAGCCAAGCCGTGTAGACCGAATAATGGATATATCTGAATCTGAAGCTACAGAAATGAGTCGTAAACTTGCCAAAATGGAAGGAATTTTTGCAGGGATGAGTAGCGGAGGCGGAGCATCTGCAGCTTTTAGGCTTGCTTCTGAACTAGATGAAGGTGTCATCGTTTTTATTGCATGCGACCGTGGCGACCGGTACTTAAGCAGTAATCTTTTTGGATAATCTCCTCAAAAGCTTGATCTTTTATTTCAGATTAATTTAAATTTTAGGAATCTGTGATACCAGAAACAAAAAAGGTATCAGGGCAATATAACTTTTGAAGTTAGTGCTTGAAGAAATTAATTAAGAATGTAAATTCCCGAATTTTACGTTTTCTATTCTTTGAAATGATGAACCATGCTTTTGAATAATCTGATCAATAATTAAGCTGGTTATATCAGGATAATTTACTTCCACGATCCTTGATGAGTTGATCCAGGTTCCAATTACCATATCAAATCTAGCATCTAAATTATCAATGACAGGCACTCCCATCTGTTTTAAAGCTGCTGCATTTAATTGCTGCTCATATTGATTTTTCATAGGAATAACCAATAACTTCTTTTTCATAAATAAGGCTTCAGCAGGTGTTTCAAAGCCAGCGCCACACAATACACCTTCAGACTGAGCCATACTCTTGATGAATTTTTCATTGTGAATGGGCTGAACAGTGACATTCATACTTTTGAATTGTTTCCTGTTATGCTTTGAAAATACGTCCCATGAAACACTTTTAAACTGGCTAAGCTTTGCAATTAACCTCTTATCATCGTACGAAGGAAGATAAACTGTGTAGTGTCCTTTATTTTCAATATGCTGATCTCTGACTTGCTTTCTAATAACCGGGGTAAAGATATTCTGTTCATAAGATTTGAAATGGAATCCATAATGAGATGTATTAGGAGCATAATTATTCAGAATGAGTTTTCCAATCATATCTTGGTGCTCGGTCTTTGGTGCAGCATCAGCCAACACTGTAGCCTGATGACTAAGGCCAATGCAGGGAATATTTTTCATATAGCATGCCCAGGCTGAAACTGGCTCAAAATCATTTATTACCAGATCATAATTTTGAACTGGAATTGATTTAATCTCATTGATAAGCTTATGAATATTTGATTTTATACAAGTTTTCCAAAGGTCAACACCTCCCGATTTACCAAAAATAAAACTCAATCCATGGAACTTGTACTTTATTGGAAATGGAAGACTTAGGTCTCCTTGAGTACCACTCACCAGAATATCAACCTGCCCATGCTGCTGAAGGCAAGGAATGATATCCATAGCTCGGCTTAAATGCCCATTTCCGGTACCTTGAATGGCATAAAGTATTTTCATTAACAATAATTACGATAATGCTAATTTGCTAAAAATCCATGAAAGAAGATTGCAAAATGGATAAATTAAATTGATCTAACCGAAATTACTATACTGATTAAATAGTAGCATAAAAACACTTTTTTGTATTTTTAACAGAAATAAACC
>CAIJME010000159.1 GCA_903821625.1 uncultured Sphingobacteriales bacterium
GCTCACTGGCGATTTTTTCAAAAACTTTAGCAACAGTTTTGATCTTTGGATGATCAGGCGCGACACCACTACGGACTAAGCCCCACGGGGTTGGTAACCTTTCAAATAAATCAATTGAAAAAACTCGGTTTTCATCTTGGGAATTTTGCAAAGCTTGGACGCTAAAATAGCCTGCCGGGCCTGCACCAACTACCGCGATCTTGTACCTTTGCATATTTGTCCAATCGTCCTAATGGCAAATGTACCTTAAATCGATTATGGCCATGGGTTCTTCGTAATTCTTAGAGTGAAGACTCATAATTTTGATATGGCACAACTTGTGAATTCATTTCTGTACAATATTTTTATAGGTAAATTCAGCAAAAGCGAAATCTATTTCAGAATCAATATCTAACGCTTCTTGCTCTGACTCAACGATTAGTGGAATTGTTCTTGGGCCAAAAAAAGAATTATTCTCCCTTAGATCAGCAGGGGAAATCAAATAAAAACTCCCATTTACAACATACACGGGTGATAAATCTTGGGATCTATTTTGAATTCCACTATTGTCTACAAAAGGAAGCAGTTCTCCTTTTTCGATTTTGAACGACCATAGCGGATGTGCATGAGTATTAGATACTCCAACAACTGGAAGCATTCCAGTTGTTTCAAAGATTGCAATTCCATTTAGTACCGTCTGTCTAGATCTAAATGGTGAAGTTGGTTGTAAAAGTAGCAGTCCATCAACAATTCCTTTTTCTGCTTCATACCAATTTAATGCATGCAGGGCTACATCTACGGAACTTGCCTCATTTGTTGATAATTCTTGCGGGCGCAACCAAGGTACTAGGGCGCCTGCTTGTCGTGATACGTCAGCGATTGATTCATTATCTGTAGAAACTAAAATTTCACATATTTCAGGGATGTCTTGTGCAATTTCAATCGACCAATTGATTAAAGGCTTACCACCCAGTTGTCTTAAGTTTTTGCCTGGTAAGCGGACTGAACCACCTCGAGCAGTTACTAAAGCTAATATCTTCATATTCTAACGAAGTTTCTCAAAATTTTTAATCCAACCTCACCGCTTTTTTCCGGGTGAAATTGACAACCAGTTGTATTACCTTTTGCAATGACAGCTGAAATTTTATGGCCTCCGTACAACGCGTCTGCGAGTCGATCTTCGGAGTTTTCAGGAGATGCCATAAAAGAATGTACGAAGTACGTAGCGTCATCTTCATGAACTTCTTGAAGAATTGTGTTTTTCCAATCTGCTCCAGAATGAACTAAAGAGTTCCAACCAATATGTGGAATTTTTTGAATTTCTCCATCCTCAGACTTATTTGGTATCGGCACTACTTTCCCAGGGATAACTCCCAATCCCTTAGTAATCCCAAATTCTTCACTTTCATCAAGTAAGAGTTGCATGCCGAGGCAAATTCCAAGCAAAGGAACACCATTGTTCACAACTTCCTTTATTGCTGTATCTAATCCGAGCTCAATTAGCGCTCTCATGCCGTTTGGGAAA
>CAIJME010000160.1 GCA_903821625.1 uncultured Sphingobacteriales bacterium
AGAATATCACCTGGAACCTGTATGGTTTTTAATTCAGAACCACGGGCAACGCTAAGTTCAGTATTTCCAAGTAATACCTTAGAGCTAGTCAGTTCATCGAAACGTACAACAGGCATTCCATTCACTGCGGTGATCCGATCTCCTGTTTGAAGTCCAATTTCTTTGCCTATAAGCCCCGGACTTATCCCGTCAGGTAGTTTATCATTCGGAATAAAGGTTTCTCCATTTTTAAGCGTAAGCATCCAGAAAATAAATATCCCCAGAACGATATTTACAGTAACACCTCCAAGCATGACAATCAGTCGCTGCCAAGCTGGTTTTGAACGGAATTCCCAGGGTTGTGGCGGACCAGCAAGCTGCTCCGAATCCATAGATTCATCGATCATGCCTGAGATCTTTACATACCCTCCTAACGGAAGCCAACCAATACCATATTCGCAACCTTTATAATTAAAGCGGAACAGCTTAAAACCCCATGCATCAAAAAACAAATAGAATTTTTCTACCCTGATACCAAAAGCACGAGCTGCAAAAAAGTGTCCTGCCTCGTGTAATATGATTAAAATTGATAATCCCAATAACAGTTGTCCTGTCATTACTAATCCATCCATACCTGTTCTATTTGTTTATTTAAACTCTAATATTTGTTATTTGTTACTAATTCCTGCGCGTAAATACGAGTTACCCTATCTGTTTCCATATAGTCATCCAACAAAGGATCTGCAATAAACGAAATTTTGCTCATGCATTTTTCAATAACATCACTCATCTGCAAGAATCCTAAACGTTCTTTCAAAAATTCTGCCACAACCACTTCATTTGCTGCATTAATCACACATGGCATATTTCCACCCGCATTTAATGCATCAAAAGCTATTGCAAGGTTTCTAAACGTCTTTTTGTCAGCTTGCTCAAAGCTCAGGTTGGGATAATCCAAAAAGTTGAATCTTGGAAATGTATTTTCTAACCTTTCGGGATAGGCCAAAGCATATTGTATGGGCAATTTCATATCAGGAAGGCCCATCTGGGCTTTCATTGATCCATCTCTGAACTGAACAATAGAATGCACAATAGACTGCGGATGAACGATCACATCAATCTGGGAAACATCCAGATCAAAAAGCCATTTCGCTTCGATCACTTCCAACCCTTTATTCATTAAACTTGCTGAATCAATCGTAATTTTTTCACCCATCACCCAATTAGGATGCTTAAGCGCCTCTTTTCTGCCTATAGTAGAAAGAAAATCAACATCTCTGCCTCTGAATGGCCCGCCAGAAGCAGTTAAATAAATTTTCTCAATCGGGTTATGCTCCTCTCCTGCAAGGCATTGGAAAATAGCAGAATGTTCAGAATCAACAGGCAGAATCTTAACCCCATGTTCTTTTGCAAGTCTATTTACGAGTTCACCCGCAACTACCAGAGTTTCCTTGTTAGCTAATGCAATATCTTTCCCAGCCTTAATTGCTGCAAGCGTGGGAATCAAGCCAGCAAAACCTACCATTGCTGTTAATACAAGAGAAATTTCTGGATGGCACAGAACTTTACAAAGTTCATCCATTCCACATAAAACTTTCGTTTCACTCGAACTTAAGGCATCTCTGACCTCTGCTAATTTAGCCTCACTGGTTAACACAACATAGGCTGGATTGAACTCCAATGCCTGTTTGATTAACAGATCTGCATTATTATTGGCAGTAAGTACAAAGATTTTAAAACGATCCGGATTTTGGCGGATCACCTCAAGTGCCTGAGTACCTATGCTCCCGGTTGAACCCAGAATAGCAATACTTTTCGGATTAAATCTTTCGCCAAAATTATTTCCCATCACACGAAATCGATTTATAGTTTAATCCTGAATTTCAGGATTTGGATAAACTTATTAATTTTTTTTAAAGATCATCGCTTATCTTTTGATCCATTTATTCAATTCATTAGCTATATGTCTGTCATTTGACAAACGAGGAACTTTATTCTGTCCACCCAGCTTACCCTGGCTCTTCATGTAATTTATAAAAGTATCTTTCTCCATCTCATGCATCAGCAATGGCCGCAGAATTTTACCCTCAATCAAATCATAGTAATAGACATTTTTTTTCTGTAGCACCTGATCAACTTTCAAACTAAAGCTAGTCATATCTTTAGGAGGACGAGAAAATTCAACATACCATTCGTGGTATGGAAGTTCTCCTGCTTGGGTGCTTACCTGTGGAGCCACTGTAAATTCAGTAATCTCTACACCCTCTTGGCTGGCTACAGATAAAATTGCAAATTCAACTTCTTCACCAATCACATGTTCACCAAAGGCAGAAATAAAATGCTTGATCCTGCCAGAAACCACAATCCGATAGGGGGTTTTAGAAACAAATTTTACCGTATCTCCAATGCTATATCCCCATAAACCGGCATTGGTATTCAGAATGATCGCATAATTTTTATTCAATTCCACATCCTCCAAGGATATCCTACTTGGATTTTCATTAAAATACTCGTCTGTTGGAATAAATTCATAAAAAATTCCTGCATCCACTAATAAAAGCAATCCCTTTTCTTTTTGAGAATCCTGAAATGCAATAAAACCTTCGGATGCTGGATAGGTTTCAATAGAATCAACCGTTCTACCTATACTTTCTTCCAAACGGGCTCTATAGGGTTCAAAATTGACCCCGCCATATACAAAGAGTGAAAAGTTCTTAAAGAGATCTCCTATTTTCTTTCCGCCAGATTGAATGATTAAACGATCAAAATACATCTGTACCCAGGGTGGAATACCAGAAATAAGACGCATATCTTCATCGATTGTTTCGGCTACGATGGCATCTACTTTATCTTCCCAATCTTCTATACAATTGGTCTGATAAGATGGCAAACGGTTTTTCTGAAGGTAGCTTGGAACATGATTTGCAACAATACCTGAAAGTCGTCCTGTATTTATTCCATGATTATTACCAAGTACCGGACTGCCCTGCAAAAAGATAAGTCTGCCATCAACAAATTCTGACTTACCTGTTTCATGAATGTATGAAAATAAAGCATTCCGGGCGGCCTTAATATGCTCCGGCATGGATTCTTTAGAGATAGGGATATATTTTACACCAGAGGTAGTTCCAGAAGTTTTAGCAAGATATAAAGGCTTTCCAGGCCAGAGAACGTTTTCTTCTCCATTGACAACTCTATCAATATAAGGCCTGAGCTCTTCATAGTCTGCAATTGGGACATTTTTCTTGAAATCTTCGTAAGTATTGATCTCTGTAAATAGATGATCTTGACCAAAGGAAGTATCTTTAGCCTGCATGATTAGCTTGCTAAAAACACTTTGCTGCGCAGATAAAGGATTATTTTTCCATTTATTGATCTGCTTTACAGCAAATAATGCTAAGGGTTTTGCTATGAAGGACTTAATTCCCATTATTATCCTCCGGATCATTCAGCATGATTTCTTCCTCATCGGTATAACTATTAACCAGATGACGATATGCTATGATCAGAATCAAGCTTGAAAAAGGTACTGTAAATAATAATCCAACAAACAGAGCCATAGCACCCAAAATATTAAGGCCAAGCATCACCAAAAACAATAAACTGACAAACCAAAAATGGCCTTTGGTAATGGCCCAGCTTTGACTAATTGATTCTGAAAATCCTGATTCTTGATCAACAATGAAACATACCACAAAACACAACCTGATGGTTAAAAAAATGATTGGTATTGCAATTAATATAAAAACAGGTAAAAGATCCCAGCTAAAAGGATTACTGGTATCGATTTCTGGAGAGTTGATAAAGTAAATAGAACTGATAATGGCAATAACAAAAACCAAGATCAGCCCGATGATAAGTTTTACGATCAGAAAATTGACAGCTTTAACCAGGTTTGGTATAAAATCAGGAAACTCCGGGTTGGTATCATCATCAATAAGTTTAAAAAAAACCTGATAGAAAGCTACCGTAAAGAACGCATCAAATAGACTTAAAATAACATTTTGAAGTAATACACCTGTACCGCTCGTGCCACCGAAGATAGTAGTTAACAAAGCAGTTATAAACAGGATGAACAGAAACTGGACTACAGTAAATCCAAGTAGAATCCAGATATTCCTTTTCGCAAGCTCCCAGGCATCCGACAAAATTACACTCACCGACATCCGCTTATCCATATATTAATGTAGTCTTAAAATAATTCTTTTCCATAAATCTTGCATAAAACCAAGGCCGTATGCGCTTAGCTGTACGAAAGATGCAGCAATACTCAAAAATGCAACTTTTGCTGATTTGTTTATGTTCCAGGAGTGAAAAAATATCAACAAAATATAGATTGCCAACAATGTATTGCATAAGTCTGCCAAAGGATGATTAAAAACGTTAAAAATCAAACTCAGACCTAAAAACAGTGTAAATAATGCTGGAAAAAAATGGACAACTTTTAGTTCTGAAGGAAAGTGTTTATAAATATTAATTCTTGCCCTACCAAAGAAATGCAGCTGCTTATAGAATTGGATAAGATCGGTACGGCGTTTGTGATAAACAAGTGCTTCAGGGATTAGTCCAATCTTAAATCCCATCGAATGAATCCGGATACTAAATTCTATATCCTCTCCTAATCTTGTCAGAATAAATCCGCCGGTACGGTCCCAAACCTCTCTAGAAATTCCCATATTAAAACTTCTGGGATGAAACTGACCGATATGTTTTTTATTCCCTCTAATCCCACCGGTTGTAAATGGTGAAGTCATGGAATAGCTGATTGCCTTCTGAACGGCTGTGAAAGATGAGTGAGCACCATCAGGACCGCCATAAGCATCCAGCTGATGTTTTAGCAGGTAGTTCTTTACTATTTCCAGATAATCAATCGGAATCAGGCAATCGGAATCGAAAACTACAAAATAATCTCCTTTGGCATGTTCAAAGCCAAAATTTCTGGCAAAACCCTGACCAGCATTTTCTTTATAATAATAACTAATCGCTAATTTATCAGCATAGCTATCTACAATTTGCTTTGCACTAATTTTTGAACCATCCTCAATCACTAACACTTCAAACTGAAGATAAGTTTGCTGCGTTAGGGTATAAAGCAGTTCATCGATCTCCAGAGGACGGTTATAAAGTGGGATAATGATTGAAAAAAACATGAAAAATTATTTTTTAGGATTCAACAGAAAATTATCTGACATTAAAATATTTCAAAGCGGAAATTATACTGTTTTTTCGATCTGATACGTATTTCGTTCGGGAGAATTTCTGGAAACCAGCTCTGCAATAAAACCGGTTAGGAACAGCTGAAAACCTACAATAATAGCTACAAGGGCGATATAAAATAATGGCTGATCAACCACTTCACGGGTATACCGGATATGCATGGTTATGTGATACAGTTTTTCAATGATGATCCATAAAGCCATAATGGTCCCCATAAAAAAGCTCAAGGCCCCAATAGTACCGAAAAAGTGCATCGGACGTTTTGCAAACTTACCGACAAAAAAGATAGATAATAGATCAAGAAAGCCATTAATAAATCGACTAAACCCGAACTTAGTGGTTCCGTACTTACGGGCTCGATGTTCAACTACCTGCTCTCCAATTTTTTTGAATCCAGCCCATTTCGCAATAACAGGAATATAGCGGTGCATTTCACCGTAAACTTCTATACTTTTCACTACCTCCTTACGATAAGCTTTCAGTCCGCAGTTAAAGTCATGAAGATTATGTATACCCGACATGCGACGGGTTACTAAATTAAATAACTTAGTGGGTATAGTTTTACTTAAAGGATCATGGCGCTTTTGTTTCCATCCAGATACCAGATCAAATTTTTCTTCATTAATCCTTCTGTAAAGTTCAGGAATTTCATCTGGGCTATCCTGAAGATCAGCATCCATAGTAATAACAACATTGCCCTGACAAGCCTCAAAGCCAACATTTAATGCGGCCGACTTGCCATAATTACGGCGAAACTTAATGCCAACAATGCAATTATTCTGAGATTTCAATTGCTCAATTACTTCCCATGAATCATCATTACTTCCGTCGTCAACCAGTATAATTTCATAGCTGAATGCATGATTGTTCATTACCCGACTAATCCAGCTACAGAGCTCGGGCAATGATTCTGCTTCATTATATAAAGGAACAACTACAGATATATCCATTTTAGATTGGAGATGTGAGATATGAGATGTGAGATATGAGATGTGAGATATGAGATTAAAGATTAAACCATGCAAATTTGATCAATAAAATTGATAAAATCTGCACGCTTTTAATTTCTAGCTTATTCTTGTTCTTCTTCATCAATTGAAGCAAAAACAGGTTCTTCTTTCTTAAATATCGCAGCAAAAATTAGGGACATCACAAACTGCACAAGTACTGCAGTTCCTATATTTTTGAAAAACTGCATTGGAGTAGGATCATATTGAGCCTTGATACCTTCAGACTGTTGACTTATAGCTTCATCAATCTTATCCTGATCCATTCCTATTTTTTCTAGGGTACTGGTCATTCCTGCTTCCATATAACCAGAGACCTTTTCATAAGCATTGGGTTCAACGAATTTATAAAATGTATAGTTTGCCACCGAATAAAAAATACCTGCGATAAAAGCCATTAAAAAAATACCTTTTAAAGCTTCCCTGAAATTCCAAATACCACCTATTTTTTTCCTCAGGTCAAGTGTAAAAAAAACATAAATGACTAATGAGATAACAAGGGTGGCAATTCCAAAAGAAATTGAACCTAAAAGGGATGGAAACATATAAAATGTCACAATCCCTATTGCAGTAGACAGGATACCGATAGTTATACCATTGGTACTTGCGGCTTTGTTTAAGTTTTGTAAGGATAAATCCATAATTATTTAATTTAGTTTTGATTATTAAATGATATCAGTAAGGCATAAACAGCAGAATCAAAATCAGGACTCTCACTGTACTTAATAAATTCATTGAAATCTTCATCTGCCGGATCTGGGTCTCTGAAAAAACCGATCATTGGATAAAATAATTCTTTTAATTCTGAATCTTCAGCAAGTGTGGAGCTAACGCGGGCAACTTCTTTCAAGCTACTTTCAACTAGAATCTGATTCGCTATAACCTCTTCATAAATTCGGTGTTCATCCTGAAACTCATCCTCGTCAACCAATAAAAACTCACGCAGAAAGTCGCTTAATTCAGGTTCAATTTCTTCATCCTGGCATTCCTGTAAATAAAGCAAAAGGTTTAAAATTTCTGTTCCCCGGTCTATCGTTTTTTCCTCAATTTTTTCCCATTCAGGTGAATCAAGATAATCTTCTTCAAGCTTACGTACATCTTCATTAAAAAAATTGATCAATAATAGATCGAAGAATAATTCCCGCAAAGACTCAAAAAGTGAATAGTCGTCAAAAGCAGCATCGAGGGAAGCTACTTTATCAAGATAAGCCTTTTCTGCACTAAAAACATTGACAAGAACTTCGGAAAAAGCCTCATGATCCTGATTATTCACAGAAGCGAACTGACCTAATGCTGACAGCATTGCTTCTTTTATACTTGTATTCATGCGAAATTTTTATGATAAAATATATTGGTCATTGTTACAAACAAGCTTAACTTTTCCTGTTAATTTTTGCCCCATGAATGGAGAATTTGATGATCTTGACTTGCTAGACTCCTCATTCAAAATCCATTCTTCTGATGGATTAAAGAGTATAAAGTTAGCAGAATTTCCAACTTCCAAACCAGGAATTGAGAGCCCCAATACTTTTCTTGGTCCGATTGCCAGCTTATCCAAAATCAATTCTGGACTTAACCCGGCTTTCAAAGCAATAGGAAGTACTGTTTGTAAGCCTATAATCCCAAAAGCGGCTATCTCAAATTCTACATTCTTAAACTCTATTTCATGAGGAGTATGCTGAGAAACTATGGCATCAATCGTACCGTCTTTTAACCCTGCGATCAGTGCCTTTTGGTCTGCCTTGGTTCGAAGTGGCGGCTTTACTTTGTATTGGCTATCAAAACCTTCGAGTTCCTCTTCGGTAAATACCAAATGATGTGCGGCCACATCACAAGTAACTTGAACACCTGCTTTTTTTGCTTTTCTAATCAGATCAACGCTTCTAACTGTACTTATAGTACTAAAATGTATTCTAGCTTCATTATATTCTGCTAGGTACAAATCACGAGATACCATCAAATCTTCGGCAAGTGAAGGATTACCTTTCATACCCAGAAAAGTGCTCATTACCCCTTCGTTCATTTTTCCCTTGGCAGCAATATCCTGATCTTCTGGATATGAAAAAATCAAGCCATTGAAAGATTTTGTGTACAATAAAGCTCTGCTCATTAGGCCTGCATTTGAAACAGGCCTGTTTCCATCCGAAAATGCAATGGCACCCGATCGCTGCATGTCAAACATTTCTGCCATTTCTTTTCCTTCCCGGTTATGACTGATACAACCCACAGGTAAGATATCAACTACATTGTTTTGAGATTTATTGACCAGGTATGAAACCTCGGCCTTGGAATGAATAGGAGGTTGCGTATTTGGCATAAGCGCTACTGCGGTAAATCCCCCAGCAACTGCAGCGCTGCATCCACTGTCAATATCTTCCTTTGTTTCCAATCCAGGTTCGCCAAAATTTACGTTAATATCAAGGAACCCGGGCGAAAGAAACTGCCCCTTTCCAGAGATAATTACAGTTTTGCTATTCGGTGCAGCGATCTTCTTTCCTATTTCAGAGATTTTACCCTCGATGATCAATACATCAGCTAGCTTTCCATTAAAAGGACTGTTTGGGTGTAGAATTGTAGCAGATTGAATTAATAAGTTTTTCAATTGTTTAGAGGTTTTAGTGGTAGTTTATTGTAAAAACGGATCAGTAAAATTTCTGCGGCAAAAAATAAAAGAGCTAATATCAGACAAACTTTCCATAATGAACTACCTTGATTAACAGATTTTATCATACTCGCCATCGAGCCGGCTTCGGGATCCAGAAGATCAATTCTGTTTCCAACGAAATTATTTCTCAGCTCTTGATCACTTGCATACGACATATCTGATTCAGATCCTGCATCGTTGAATGACAGAATGGCAAGCAGACTATCGTTCTTCAGCAACTCATAGTTACCCACCTGTTTGATTTGATCAGCGATATAAATTTGCGATAAATTTCCATTTTGTCTAAGATCTGGAATTGCTTCGAACTTATCTTTCCTTAATTTAAGATTTTGATTTGGATTTAAGGTTATTTTTGAAAATTCTATCATTTGCTCAGAATTTAATTGATAGAATAGATTCTGAGATCTGATCGATAAAAGTGCTGCCTGATACATGATCGGAACAAATATTGAATGTCTGGCAAAATTACTGGATTCAGTTTTTAAAGGCACTGCCGACAAATAAATTTTTCCATTTCCGAAGCCATATTCACTTAAAAAGATAAGATTTCCTGGAAATTCAAGTAAATTTTGTCGTTTTGTATTGTTTAAAGAACTATAGCGAAGATATTTTTTCACCACAGGAAGATCCATTTTTTGAGGAATATTTTCAAAAACACCTTTGTAAACTGGATGCTGCAGATTGATTGCTGATACTTTATTTGCAGAAGTTATCACCTCTATAGGGAGATCAGTGCCTAAATTTAGGAGAAATTTCTTCAAGGCTGATTGGTCACTGTTTAGGTCTGGAAACACCATAATATTTCCTCCCCGCTTGCAATATGCTTGAAGCTGCTGCGATAGCCCTTCGCTAATGTCAGGCAGCTCATTCAAAATAATCAACGAGTAAGAATCCAGACCTGAATAGTTTAAACTGCCCGACGACGAGTTATGCAAAGAAAAAAATGGATCTGAACGGAACAAAGAATTTAAATACTCATTTTCTGCACCTCCATTCACTACCAGTACAGGCAGAACTGACTGCACGTTAAAGCTGAAGTAAAATTTATCGTCAAATACAACCGGATAATCTGTTATTTGAAGCTCAGCATTTTGCCAACCTTTTTTTAAACCGCTAAAAGACAAGGTATCAGTTGCGCTTGAACGTGCTTTGACCGTAATACTGCCCAGTGCTTTTTGCTCTTTATTGATAAATAGTTTGATTGGAACGCTAGTAGCTTCTTGGTCCGAATTATTTTTAAGTCTGACAATGAGTTGTTCAGAATCAGCTGGTTTATGAATTGCAGAACTGAACCAAAGTGAATCAATAGAAACATTAGGCTGGGGGTTTGACTTTAAACGAACAAGCCGTATGGCAGTTGAACTATCTGAAAGAACCGGTTTAATAGACAGTAAATTATTCTGAAAATCAGAAATTATATAAATGGTCTTTAGTGAGTTTGGCTCCTTCAAAAAAACATCATTTTGCCTACCAATAATCTGACGGAGCTCCCTTCTGGATGCACTTATTTCCACCTCATCTACGGCACTCTGAAACTCCTCCAAATTCAGCAATCGTTGATATCTACCTTCAAAATCATTGGTAAGGAGTTGAAATTTATCATTCAGGCTATAGGCTGAAGCAATCTCTTTTGCTCTTCTTTTTGCCTCATCAAGCAAAGTCCCTTCCTTATTCAGCGTTTCCATGCTGAAAGAATTATCAATAAAAATACTTAGAACCTGATTTTGAGAACCCTTATTCTGCAATGGACCGGGAATATATGGCCTTGCAAATGCCAGAACTAGGAACGTAAGCCCTAGTA
>CAIJME010000161.1 GCA_903821625.1 uncultured Sphingobacteriales bacterium
ATATTTATTCCCTGTATTTATATATATTTAGATATAACAAGATTAATAATGAAACGAAGAGAAATACTCAAAGGTCTGACCATTTTGCCTTTAGCAGGAGTTGCAGTCAATGCTATTGCTAATCAGGCACTTACAGATGGAACAGAAGCTGAAAATTCGACAGCTGCCGAATGGCTGCCAAAGAAAGAACTCATTAAAACTCCCGCCGGATCCTGCCTTCGCTCAGGGCACATGATTTTTATCGGAGGTATTGGTGGCTGGTACGCCAACCAGAGGGCTGAACCTGGAGATATTAAAGTCCAGATTAGAAGTGTTCTAAGCACCATGAAAGGAATTCTTGAAGGCGCCGGCTCTTCTATGTCAAACGTCCTGAAAATTCAGATGACCGTGGCCGAACCCAATAAAAATATTCCAGCATTGAATGAGGCTTACAGTGAATTCTTTCCTGAAAATCCGCCTGTACGTTCTTATAGCGGATCAAAAACAAGTCAAATGGGAAGAGATGGCATCCTCTGCCAAGTCAGTTGTATTGCCTACGTAGATTAAAAAACGAACCTTAATTTTAACAAGAACCTAGAAAATAGATCATATATGAATCGTAGAAATGTATTAAAAAGCCTTTCACTCCTTCCATTGGCGGGAGCCGCAGCAGCAATCCCTACTGAAGCTAATGCTCAGAAAAAATCTAAAAAAGATCCATGGACGCCTAAAAAACAAGTGATCCGCAAAAGCAATAGTGGTGGTAATACCAATCCTACAGTTGCAGCTGCTGCAAACGGAACAAAGCCTGCTCCACCAGCAGCAATTCTTTCAGGATGTATTCGCTCAGGCCACCTGCTATTTTTATCTGGCATTGGAGGTTGGTATGCCGAGCGGAGGGCTGAACCTGGAGATATTAAAGTGCAAATTCAAAGCGCCTTAACCACTATGAAAGAGGTACTGGAAGATGCAGGTTCATCCATGGCCAATGTATTAAAAGTACACATGACCGTTGCCGAACCCAATAAAAATATTGCCTTACTGAATGAAGGTTACCGCGGATTTTTCCCTGATCCTGCACCGGTACGTTCGTATACTGGCTGCGGTGTCGACCAAATGGGTCGCGATGGCATTCTGGTACAAGTAGATTGTATTGCTTATGTAGATTAAAAATTAATAATATAAAACAGGCCCGGGTTAAAGATTTACTGTCTTAATCCGGGCCTTGCTTTTTAAACATGAATTGCAACTATCCAGTGCAAATACATTAGACAGAAATGGTAAATTTGACATCCGGAAAATGTAAGAGCATCCCTTCCGGAATTAAAAATTTCATTGCTCAAAATCCCTTTCATGAAAATCTGGTTATCCTTCATCTTATTAATTTTCTCTACTAACCTATTTGCACAGTCCAAACCTGAAGGCAATAGTAAACCATTTATATTGGGACAGATAGATGAGATCTTTTCAAAAGAATTAGGGGAAAATAGGATCCTGAACATTTACCTGCCAGATGGGTACCAACAAGATGAAAAGACCATCTATCCCGTAATCTATCTGCTAGATGGTTCGGCGGATGAAGATTTTATTCATGTTGCCGGATTGATACAATTCAATAATTTTTCATGGATCAACCGAGTTCCCAAATCTATCATTGTTGGAATTGCCAATATTGACCGTAAAAGAGATTTTACCTATCCTACACGTATTGAAAAAGACTTGAAAAGATACCCTTCCTCTGGAAAATCTGATTCATTCATCGCGTTTATTGAAAAGGAATTACAGCCCTATATCAATCATAAATTTAGGACGAATGAGTCTAAAATGATTATTGGGCAATCATTGGGAGGACTATTAGCTACCGAAATTTTATTCAAAAAACCGACTCTCTTTAATAAATATATTATTATGAGTCCGAGTTTATGGTGGGATAATGGCTCATTGCTAAATTATACTTCAGAAATATTGAATGAAAATTTTCTACAAAAAACAGCGGTCTATATCGGGGTTGGTAAAGAGGGGCTTGCACCCAGTGACATTCCTCATGTGATGGAAGTGGATGCAAATCTGCTTGCAGAAAAAATAAAAGGAACAAAAAGTAAAAATGTACAAGTTTATTTCGACTATTTACCTCAAGAAGACCATGCTACAATTACGCATCAGGCAGTTTTCAATGCCCTCAGACTTTTATATCCTCTAAAACCTATGCAAAATTAATTTATTGTAGGTATCGTCCTGAAATGGGGCAGTCCGACATTATTTGGTTGCTAAAAAGAAATGTCATCGCTAAACCTGACCTTCAGCAGCTCAGACACCTTCGTCAAAACTATAAACTTTTGTCAGTATTTATCAAAATTCCTAGCCGCTCAGTGTCCACCGCTGGCCCATCCGACCCCATTGAAGTGCTGGAATCAAAAGAGGTGGTTAGGTGGTTAGTTTGTTAGTAAGCTCAGACTTCCGTCTTCTGACCTCAGACCTCCGCCTTCCTACCTCAGACCTCCGCCTTCCTACCTCAGACCTCCGTCTTCATACCTCAGACCTCCTACCTCAGACCTCCTACCTCAGACCTCCGTCTTCAGACCTCCTAACCTTTCTTCGCCGTTAAATTAATACTCAGTTCAAACTCATCATCAATTGCTTTATCGCCAATGTCGCCAAAGAAAGTTTTTGAACGGAATTTGATATCATATTTAGTACGGTCAACTCGGATACCACTTGCCACGGCAACTAATACACCTTTTTGCTGTTTTACGGTTGCCGGAAATGTGACAGGGTGAGTAAATCCTTTAATACTCAGGTTTCCGGTAATATTTACCCGATTTGCACCTGCAGGTGTCACTTTGATGATCTCAAATTTCGACATGGGGTTCTTTTCTGTAGAGAAGAAATCATCAGATTTTAAGTGGGTAGTTACGCGGGCATTATCAGAAGTAATGCTCGACATATTCATTTGAAAGCTTCCACTTTTCAAGGCTTTACCAGTATAAATCAAGGTTCCATCGGCAATTTTTACTGTTCCGGCATGGCCACCACCTACTTTTTTAGCTGACCATTCAATGGTTGAACGTTCAACATCAACGGTATAAATATCATCTTTAATAGGATTAAAAGCCGTCATGAAGAACATGCCAGCAATCAGGCTTAGGATTACACTATTTTTTTTCATCGCAGAATAAATTAATTAATATAAGGTCTAAGATAACTGGGTTCTTTCAAAATTTAGTATGATCTCCGATAAATTACCTCTTTTTGACAATAACTTATATTTTAAATCAGTACTAATTTTTAGTTGAAGATTTATATATAGTTGGTTATCTGCATTTTAAGAAAAATAATAAATCTACTATGAACGCACCAGACCTAGAAACAATTAAAAAGCATTTCAAAAAACTTCATAAAGATTGGTCGGATGAGGAGGTAGAACGCCAGGCTTTGGAAACAATGAATAAATATCTTTTACTCAATAAGGATAAATTAGCTGAGGCAGAAAGTCAAGACAAAGTGGAATTCG
>CAIJME010000162.1 GCA_903821625.1 uncultured Sphingobacteriales bacterium
AATAAACAAGAGATTCCCGCTGTGCCTCAAAGGGTTGCAGCAGAACCTAGACAAACTAACTCTGCAGCATCTCCATCTGTCGTTGCACCAATTCAGCAACCCGATACAACTTCGGCAGTAGATTCCACAACGCAGACTGTTATGCCAATAACAGGTGCTGAAAACAAGGGTGCAGTACCCCAATTTGAGAAAGTAGCTGAACCTGCAAACCAGATTCCCAATAAAGTTGCATCAACTAGTTTGGATTTATTGAATTTTGCAACCACGCGAAATTGGCAGGGGTTCCAAACTGCGATGGCTAACATAATGGAGCAACCAAAGCCGGCAACTGGTAATCGAAAAATAGCTCGCCCACTCAACGACCAAGCTATTACTTTAAGCGTATCTGAAATTCCCAAATCTTTATCGTTACTTCGACAAGCTCATGATGCCGATCCATCAGATGCAGAAATTGCCGATAACCTCGGAATGGTATTGAGACTTTCGCGAAACTACGATGAATCAGAAGCTCAACTTCTGAAAGTCATTGGAATATGGCCGAACAGGCAAACGGCTTGGGCAAATCTTGCACAAACGCTTTCACTGAAAAATAAACGTCGTGAAGCAATAGGGGCGTACATTGCTTCATATAAAGTATCAAAGAACCCAGAAAAAGTATTAGAAGTTTACAAGCGTATCGTTGACGATCCGCTTGATAGGGAAGATACGCAAATGAAAAAAGATCTAAATGCTGTGCTCGATATCATCAAATCATCATCAAATTGAAATTCACCATTAAGGAGAAAAATCATGCTTTGCAAATCTTGCGGTAACAAACTGAAAGAAAACCACAAATTCTGTGGAGGTTGTGGCGCTAAAGTTGATTCAAGCTTAACCAATTCAATTGATAGTTCATCTGATAGCAATAAAGTTGTTCCACTTAAGATGGGCCTTTCAACAATGCCAATTGAAATTAGCAAAGTTAAAATTGCAGGACCTGAAAGCGATAATTCGTATTTTATAACGATCAGTAGCAGCTTCACAAATACTGGAAAAGAGGCTTGGGATTATCTTCAAATTAAAACACATCTACTAAATTCAGATGGTGTATTTCTCAAAGAAGAAATAGACACAGTAGATGAACCTGTGGAAGTAAATACAACATACGAACACGAAACTAATATGTGGAGCTTGCCTGCAGAATTCTTCGGTGAATCACCAGAAAAAGTAAGCGTTCTAGTAAGTGCAGTTGCATCTCAAAAATATACTCATGTATTTGAAGAATTTCCTATACCAAGTACTGCAAATAAAATTGCCAACATTTCTCCCCCGTGCTCCATTGGCCCCGCTCTTAAATTATTAAGTGCAAGTATGTGGAAATCACAACCAGATGAAGACAAAGAAAGCTCAATTGAAATTAATTTCCTATTTCAAAACTTAGAGACAATTATGTTGCCAGAGGTCCGTTTAATAGCAGATATCGTAGACAAAAAAGGAAAGAGCCTCACTGAAACTGGAAACTCCAAAGAAGTACAGCCTGGAGAGCTTACACAACTAGTTGGATATGACAGGCTGAAGGAAACGAAGCTTGCTGGTGCAAAATTGAAATTTTCACTTCAAACTTATTACCCTGTCTCAGCCGGAATTAAAGGTAAATTAGGTGGGGAGTTGGTTTCTGTTGAAAGTAATGATGTTGCTTGGCCCTTTGATGACCACGGGGATGATGTTGCCTCAAGCAATACACAAAATGACGATACTGAGAGTACTGGTTCAATAAAAACTTTCGAGTGGTCAATGAAGCTTGGTGAAATTAATATGGATGATGTAGAAGACGAGGAAGTGCTTTCTGCACTAAAAAACTCGCTGAAGTTGGCAAAGGCAAAGAAATTTGAGGATGCAGTTAATGCTCTTCCACCTATTGACTTTGAGTATAGCTTTAGCAATCTTGACTCAGATGCTAGTGACTATTTCGCGGAAACGGAAGGTATCTCCTTTGGACTTGATCCTTCGAATTCCAAGCACACCATTCAGGTAGGCGTTTCTGGCGGTAAATTGAATCTTTCAGTAACTGTGGTTTTTGATATTCCGGTGAAAGATGGCGTCAATTTGGATGAACTGAATGAATGGCTTGGAGAGAATGGTGGTTACGCAGCAGGCTTTGCATCTGGTGGTTGGTCCTATAACGGGGATGAAGGTGGTGAAATGCTTTCAGTAGATCCAATATCTAATTACTCGTCTTCGGAAGTAACACTAGAAGGAGCTATAAAGTGGGGCTACAGCAACGATGATGTTGAAATTGAAAATTTGCCACCTGAATTTGCAAAGGCAAAAAAACTCTGGGCTACAAAAAAATCTGAAAATATTATGAAGGCTGGAGAACTTATTTCACCATTTATCGTATGTGTTTTTGTTGAAGGTAATTGCGATGGAAATTTGACAGAGTTATTCTCTCAAAGTATGGATGAGATAGAAGCCGATAGCGTATATGTATATGGAGTTGATTTTAGTGATTCGAACTTGCCAAAAGTAAAGGCTTCTGCAAGATTTGGTGGCATCAAATCAAATGGTTTACTTGATAAGAAAAGACTTGACACTTGGCAAGACGAAAATGGATTTTTAGATTCTTGTATTTCATTTGAATGGCGAATTGATGGCGTAGACGAAGATTTAGACTTGCGTAGCTGGAACCACAGTGGGTTGAGTTTTTCTTTGTTAGACTAATTTTTTAAATATTCAA
>CAIJME010000163.1 GCA_903821625.1 uncultured Sphingobacteriales bacterium
ATACAATATTACTAGCTAAAATAAATTTTTATTTTAATTGGAATCATTAATCATCTTTTTACCAATCGTTTTTATTGCTCCAGCTTTTTAGGATTTCTTTTTAGAAGCGACAAGAAAGAAGAAGAAAAATTTTAAGAACATGATGTAAATCGAAATAATTCAATATTTATTCTGTAGAAAAATAAATACTATTAATTTTGATTATTAATAAATTATTTGAGTCCTTAATGGATAGACGTAGTTTCTTTACCGCCAATACTCAGACAAAATCTCCTGACTTTAGAACAAATGCAGGATTAGCTCCTTATGCTCCACCTTTTGGTAACGCTGAACTCATCCATCTATTCAGGCGAGTACTTTTTGGTGTAAAACCTGCTGACATCTCCAAAGTAAAAGGTAAATCTCTGAATGAAGTTCTCGATATGCTATTAATTGCAGATCCTACTCCTGATCCTCCAGTTAATAATTACAATAATACTAACTATACTGACCCAGTTGTTCCATTGGGACAAAGCTGGGTAACAGCTCCTAATGATGGGAACGCTACTGGTTATAGAAACTCATCATTCAAATCATGGTGGACAGGACTGATGCTAAATCAAAATACTTCCATTCATGAAAAAATGGTATTATTCTGGCATAATCACTTTGCCACTGAAACTATTGATATTAATGACGCAAGATATTCTTACAAGCATAATGCGTTATTAAGAAAATTTGCACTTGGCAATTTTAAATCTCTAGTAAAAGAAATAACTCTTGACCCAGGAATGCTAAGGTACCTGAATGGTTATCTGAATAATAAAACCAGCCCTGACGAAAATTACGCAAGAGAATTACAAGAGTTATTTACGCTTGGAAAAGGCCCAAAGTCAAATTATACTGAAAGTGATGTAAAACAAGCTGCAAAAGTATTAACTGGATATACCGTCAATGCAACGACTATTACTTCTGCTTTTGATTCTACTAAGCACGATACCGGAAATAAACAGTTTTCCTCGTTTTACAATAACACATTAATTACAGGAAAAACAGGCGCAGCGGGTGCCACTGAGTTGGATGATTTGATCAATATGATTTTTCAGCAGCCAGAAACAGCTCTTTATATTTGTCGAAGATTGTATCGATTTTTCGTTTATTATGAAATTGATGAAGCCACAGAAACAAATTTGATTGTACCCCTTGCTGCACTATTCAGAAGTAATAACTATGAAATAAAGCCCGTTTTAAAGGCACTTTTTAGTAGTGAACATTTCTATGACCCTGTTAACCGTGCTTGTATGATTAAGGGGCCTGTTGACTTATGTATTGGATTATGCAGAGAGTTCAATGTAGTTTTTCCGCTATCAACAGATACAGTGAATCACTATTACATGCATGAGTATATTCGGACACAAGCTTCAAATATGCAGCAAAATCTGGGAGATCCACCAAGTGTTGCAGGATGGGCTGCCTATTATCAGGAGCCCCAGTTTCATGAGTTATGGATTAATGCAGATACATTACCAAGGCGTAGCCAATTTAGCGATACGATGATTGGAAATGGTTATACCAGAAATGGGAAAAATATAACTATTGATATCCTTTCTTTTGTTGACAGTTTATCAAATCCTGCAGACCCAAATATTCTAATAACCGACAGTCTTTCCATAATTTATGCGATCGATATCTCAAAAGAAGTGAAAGATTTTCTGAAAAGTATACTTCTTTCTGGACAGTCAACTGATTCATACTGGACCGCTGCATGGGTAACCTATAAAGCAAATGTGAATAATACAGCTAACAGAACAATTGTACTTACACGCTTAAAGTCTATGTTTAAATATCTTATGAACCTTCCTGAATATCAGCTATCATGAAAAGAAGGGATTTTATAAGACATACAGCACCTGCAGGAATTGTATTTCCCGCACTGATTAATGGATTTACTTTTAAAGCCTTTGCGGAGTCACCTCTTGTTTCTGCCCTTACACAGGCTCCAACAGAAACTGACCATGTATTAGTTATTGTCCAACTAAATGGAGGTAATGATGGACTCAATATGGTTATCCCAATAGACCAATACGATAATCTAACCAATGCCCGTTCAAACATCATTATTCCAAGAAATAAGATCCTCAAATTAAACGGTACGAGTTTCACCGGTTTGCATCCTTCAATGAAAGGGCTGCAAACTATGTTTAATGATGAAAAACTAAAGATTGTTCAGTCGGTTGGATACCCCCAACCCAATTTTTCACATTTCAGGGCTACAGATATCTGGCTTAGTGCATCCGATTCGAATCAAACAATCAATTCAGGATGGGCAGGGCGTTATTTAAATGAAGAATATACTAACTTCCCAACAGGATATCCTAGCAGTGTGATGCCTGATCCTCTAGCTATACAGATCGGATCATTTGTTTCACCTGCCATGCAAGGGCCAGCAGTAAATATGGGAATGGCTATTTCAGATCCTGTTAATTTTTACAACCTGATCAATGGAATACAGGGGACAGCACCCAATACCAGGGGAGGAAAAGAACTAACCTATATACGACAGATCGCTCAACAAACTCAGCAATATGCATCTGTAATTAAAGGAGCTGCAGCAAAAGTAACTAAACAATTTTCAGGTTATCCTACAGGAAATAGCCTTGCAGATCAATTGAAAATAGTTGCACGTTTGATTGCAGGGGGTTTAAAAACAAGGATATACATGGTAAGCCTTGGAGGATTTGACACTCACGCCCAGCAGGTTAACTCAAATGCCACTGAAACCGGAACACATGCAATCTTGATGCAAAAAGTTTCAGAAGGGATAAAAGCATTTATGGATGATCTGGAATTTCTTAATTCAAGTAAAAGAGTAATCGGAATGACCTTTTCTGAATTTGGAAGACGGATCAAATCCAATTCAAGCGGAGGTACTGATCATGGAGCAGCAGCACCACTATTTGTTTTTGGACATTATGCCCAAAATGATGTATCGGGTACTAGTCCAATCATCAATTTAACCACAGGCACTGCAGACAATATCCCCATGCAATATGATTTCCGATCCATTTATGCAGCAATTTTGCAGCAATGGTTCTGTGTTCCTGAAACAACTCTTGAAAATGTTATGCTCAAGAACTTTCAGAATATTCCGGTTATTAAAAAGTCAGCTCCCTGCATGTCGAGCAGCCCTGATATAATAATCGCAAATGCTGGAAAAAACATGATCAGTAATTATCCAAATCCTTTCCAAACGTCTACCACTATCTCTTATGAAAGTTCAGGCGGACATACTCTTATACAGGTTTTTAATACAGAAGGAAGATTGATCAAAACGCTGGTTGATGCAGAAATAAACGCGGGAAATCATAAGATCACGTTTGAAAACGAAGGTTATTTGCCTGGTGTTTATTATGCAAGGTTACAGAACAATACTGTTCAGCAGATCAGAACTATGTTACTGGTTAATTAAGTAGCAAGCATTTACATTATTTTCAAAAACGCTTACAGCCATTAAATTGAAATTATTACGGGCTATTCTACCCATTTTGAGAATATTAAAAACAATCAGAACCTTATAAGACTCCGTATCAAAGCATTTTTGAATGATGACGAATATCATCTTTGCCTTGAATAGCTTTATCTTCATGTAGCTTATAATGAAAGGCATCCAATTTCTGCAATAAGTATTGCAGATTCAATTTTTCGGTTAAGCTTAAGTTTCCAGTAACCATTTTGCCTACATCATTCATATCCTCAAACACGCGGTATAACAACTGTTTACCTTGATCTGTGATGGAGATACTCTTGGATCTTTTATCATGAACATCATTCAATTGGGAGACCAAGCCAGCTTGAATCAAACGCCGGATAACCTCGGTACCAGAGGTTTTCTCCTGAATATTTCTACTAATCAATTCACTTTTTGAAAGACTATCATGAGTAAGGAGAATAGCCAGACAAGTAAAATCTTCGGGACTTTGAAGGGGAGTTCCATCTAATGTCTTTTTAATATAGGATTTTGCATATCGACTCATGTAAATAAATAATCGGCCAATCGTGTTATCAATCTGGTAGGCCAATTGCGTGGAAGCATCATACTTATCGCCAAAACGGACATCCGCTGCAGCTTCTGAATTAGCTTGGCCAAGATGATTGATCAGGAAGCCTGAAAACTCACTCAGACTCAATTCTCTATCTGTATTTTCACTTTCAAAATCTTCAACAAGCTTAAGAAGCTGATGTATTAGTTTGTAATTTTTCATTTTAGATAGAAATAATTTTTATAAAGATAGCATAGCCTCTGCAGCTATTCGTCCGCTTTTCATGGCAGCATTGATAGATCCATTCAATAAATGATCACCGCAAATAAAAGTAGAGTAATTTATTCTAATTGAAGATGGAAGAATATCATTTATTACATGGCTGTTATCGGGTAAAGCATAGGGAATTTCATACGTTTTAATAGGTACCCAATCAGAACATTCTTTAAACCAAATTTTTAACTCTTCTTTTACTTTCAATTCAAGCTCATCTTGTTTTATAAACTGTTCATTACCAGAAAGAGAAACGGAAATAAGTGATTTTCCTTCTGGAGCATAACAGGAAGAAATATTACTCATGACAGCTAAATTATTTACAAGTCTATTAGGAATAGCATTCAATGCAATCAGGGCCTTTTGATAAGGAGCCTGGTCTGCTGAAAAATACATACAGGTTACTGATTTTTTCTTGATTAGCCTTCGTTGAAATGGCACCGGTATGCAATCGGCAGTAGTGGCTATTAGAATTGTGGATGCCTCAAATACATTTCCAGAAGCAGTTTGAACCTTGTTGCCATCAATACTTATTGCACGTTCATTTAAGATCAATTCTTCTACAGATAGATCAGAAGCGAGCTGGCGGGGAATCATACCCATACCTTTAGCGGGTATAGCGGTATCTGATTCGCTAAACATTTTAAATACAAACTCAAACATTCGGGAAGAAGTATCTAGATTTTGTTCCAGATAAATTCCAGACATGAAAGGAGCAAAAAAATCAGAAATAATCTTTTTGCCAAATCCAACAGCGCTAAGGTATTCTAATGTTGTCGTTTCCTTCTTCGAAAAAATCTCATCAATACTAATACCCGCCAGTTTTAATCGAAGTAATAACAATCTAAATTTATCACTAAGGGTACCAACAGGAGATTTTAGGGTACGAATCAAAGAGGATGCTTCTCTAAGAGGATCGCCAATTTCATCTATACCAGAATTAGTAAGAATAATAGAACCGGGACTAAAAGGCTTAAGATCAAGTGCTTTATAATCAAGAAAATGTTTTGCTTCAGGGTATGCGGTCAGGAAAACCTGAAAGCCCCTGTCCAGTAAAAATCCATTGACTTCATCTGTCCTAACCCTTCCTCCCGGTCCATCTGAAGCTTCAATGATTTTTACCTTTCGACCTGCCAACTTCAAGACACGCGCAGCAGTTAATCCTGCGAGCCCTGCTCCAATTATTAAGGTATCAATTTTAGTACTACTCAAAATATTTTTTGAACTATCCTAAAAAATGATTTAAGCAAATTTTGCATAGGGCAATCTGCCTAAATGTTTGGTTTCAAAATAACTATCTAATCCGGTGACTGTAACCGTACCTGCTTTTATATGATCTACATAACCGTCTAGGGTAACCACATCATCATCCATCAAAACATGAACAATTTCACCAATCAGCATCTTCGTATTATTGATTGAAATATCAATAATCTCTCTCATCTCCAAACCAATTTTTATACTTGATTGAGCAACGAACGGAGCCTCAAAATTATCATAATAATATTCTTTAAATCCACAGGGCTCAAATTCTGAATGCCCAGAAGGAAATCTGGCACTTGTTTGATGTGCCTGAGGATACCATTCAGACAAAACATTATTCAAGGTGTACTGTCCTGTTTGCATGATATTTTTCAATGAGTCATGCTCATCCCCATCAGGTCTGAATATCATGCCAAGCAAAGCAGGACTGGCACCAAGATGAAAAACTGAGTTAAAAAGCCCTAGATTACTAATTCCTGAACCATTAATAGTTCCAAGCATTTGAAGGCACTTATATCCGGGAAGGCTATTTACAAACGTAGTTTTATAACGTTTTTCCATAGCTAAAATATGATCCCGACTAAAATTCATCTTTAAAGATTTTTTAAATTTCCCATTCCACCATCTACTCCCAGTACCTGACCTGTTATCCAACTGCTTTCATCAGTTAATAAAAATGAAATAGCAGATGCTGTATCTTCGGACTTACCAATTCTGCCCAAGGGATGTCGCTTGGCTGAAGTTTCATGTTTTTCTGGCGTATTAAGAAGGCTTGAAGCCAAAGGAGTATCTGTCAATGATGGCGCAACTACATTCACACGTATATTCTGTGATGCAAATTCTGCAGCCAAAGATAAGGCAAGACCTTCTACACCACTTTTTGCAGCCGCAATACTAGCATGATAACTCATACCATTACGGGCCGCAACTGAACTAATCAGTACAATAGAAGATGACTTTGCATTTCTTAATGCACGATATGACTGCTGAATAGTTTTTACAGCACCCAGCACATTTAAGCGATATTCTGTTATAAAATCTTCTTCTGTTAAACGACTGAATGGCTTAAGCGTTATGCTTCCAACTGCATAAACCAATCCATGTAGTTGTTCGGGTAAAAATTCTACTAGTGATGCTCCTTCAGATAAAACATCAAACTTAATATAGTTCACTCCTTCTGGCCATTCATCTGATGCAGTTCGAGAAGCAGTATAAATCTGTGCTCCTTTTGCAGAAAGTGACTTGACGAGTGTTAGACCAATACCAGAACTTCCTCCAATAATCAGTATATTTTTACCACTCAAACTCATTAACCTATATGCTTTAAAAATTCATTTCTTGTTTCAGGCAATAAGAATTTACCGCAATATTCTGCGGTAACGGTAGAACTGTTCATATCTCTTACCCCCCTCGATGACACGCAATGATGATGTGCATCGATAATAACTGCAACATCTTCTGTTCCTAGAGCAAGTTTCATTTCATTGGCAATTTGAATGGTTAACCTTTCCTGCACTTGTGGTCTTTGCGAATAATACTGAACAATACGGTTAAGTTTTGAAAGCCCGATTACCTTTCCTTGACTGATATAAGCCACATGAGCCTTACCGGTTATTGGCACAAAATGATGCTCACAATTGCTGTAAACTGAGATATTACGTTCAACCAGCATCTGATTGTATTTGTACATATTTTCAAACAAGGTTGCCTTTGGTTTATGCTTTGGATTCAAACCACTAAATATTTCCTTAACATACATTTTAGCAACCCTTTTTGGAGTATCCTTTAAACTATCATCAGTTAGGTCAAGACCCAGGATATCCATAATTTGAGTAAAATGTTTCGTGATTAGCTGGATCTTTATATCGTCATCCATTTCAAATGCGTTAGTCCTTAAAGGAGTATCAAAAGAAGTAGATATATGCTCATCAGAGATCATGTCCAGTAATTCATCCTCGGCACTGATCAGGTTTCGTAGCGTACTATTTGTATTCATTGGTATAGTTTCGTATTAATTCTGCACAATTATAATGGTTATGTTTTAATTCTGACGAAGAATTTGGGTCGCACTTTTGTCATAATAAACTGAAGTACAATTCAGGCTAAATTAGATAGGGAATAGAGGTTAAAGATGAATGATTTTAAAAATACTATTAGCATAAAATTCAATGAATTAAGCAGTAAAAAAAAAATAGAAAGACAGAATAAAACCTTATTTGAATTAAAGTAAATATGAGTAAGTCTTGACAAATTTTAACCAGTACTAATTCTTTATGCAAATTAACCTGTTATTCAGACAAAAAGAGTCCTATACCAAAGATGTTGCAATAGTTTATTAAAAACGTTAAACAATCATACCTTTGCACCCGCATCTATATTGTTGCAAGCTACTCTTTCAGGACAATCATGTCAAAACTTAATGCCCGAGATAAATTCATTGATTTATCCGATTATGGGAGGCCAATGGGAAAATTATTCGCTACTCAGGTTAGCCATACTTTTATCACCCCTATTCATATAACTTTGCTTTTTGGCATTAGTGGACTAATAGCAATCTATTGCATATTTAATGGCTATTATTGGGCCGCATCCTTTTTTATCATTTTAAAATCAATTATCGATGCTGCCGATGGCGAACTGGCAAGAATTAATAAAACCCCTTCGTACGCAGGAAGATATCTGGACAGTGTTTTTGACATAATTTTAAATTTTTTAATCTTCATGACAATAGCTTATGTCACAAAAAGTAGTTTTCTATATGCCTTTTTAGCTTTTTTTGGAGTACAATTACAGGGAACACTCTATAATTATTATTACGTCATTTTAAGAAATAGTTCAGAGGGAGGTGATACAACCAGTAAGATATTTGAACATGAATCACCCATTGCATTACCCGGAGAGAGGCAGCGTTCAGTAGATATTTTATTCGCGATATATTACCTGGTTTATGGATTTTTTGATAAAATAATCCATGTTTTAGATCCCGAAGCTTTTAAAGTCAAAAATTTTCCTTCCTGGTTTATGACCTTGATTTCGATTTATGGATTGGGTTTTCAATTACTCATTATTGCATTTATGCTCCCCATGAATTTAATTCAATACATCGTTCCATTCTTTATTATTTATAGCGTTTTTATTATTGCTCTGATTGGTATCAGGAAAATTAAGATAATTTAAGCCAAAATTTGAATTCATATATTTATTGCCAAAATTTAGGAATTAAGCATCCCATCCATGAAAAAAATCATCGTGTTTACTATTGTTTTCTTAACAAACTCTTTTCTGCATGCTCAGAATGAAAAAAACATTAGTGCACAATCATCCTACAAAAAGGAAATTGACAAATTAAGCAGTTCTGCTAAAATTCAAAAAGCATTTGAAATTATCCAGGAACTAGAGCCTACTAGTATGAAGGAGCTTATTGAACTTACTCAAATTCCGGCACCCCCCTTTCAGGAACAAAAAAGAGCTGAATATTTTAAAAAAATGCTCAAAGAAGCAGGAATTGATAGTATTTGGATTGATAAAGTGGGCAATGTACTCGCCTTAAGAAAAGGAAACGGGAATGGAAAAACGGTCCTAATAGATGCACATTTGGATACTGTTTTTCCTTTAGAAACTGACGTAACCGTTAAAATTAAAGGTGACACACTATTTGCTCCCGGAATAGGTGATGATACCCGGGCACTAAGCATGATGCTAACCGTATTAAAGGCAATGAATAAAGCATCTATTCGTACTGAATCTGATATTTTATTTGCTGCTACCGTGGGTGAAGAAGGCTTAGGTGACCTTAGAGGAATCAAAAATATTTTTAAAACTGGCACACTAAAAATAGACTCACACATTGCCATTGATGGAGGCGATATTAATAGAATTGTAACTAACGGTTTAGGATCTATACGCTATAAAATCACATTTAATGGCCCGGGAGGGCATTCATGGGGTGCATTTGGTTTAGCCAACCCCCATCATGCAATGGGAAAAGCAATAGACTATTTTAGCAATGCAGCAAGCGATTATGTGAGTTCAGGACCAAAAACGACTTTCAATGTGGGGCGTATTGGTGGTGGAACATCTGTAAACTCTATTCCTTTTGAAACATGGATTGAGGTAGACTTGCGATCATTAAGCCCTGAAAAATTAATAGGCATTGAAAAAATACTACTAGATCAAACAAGCAGAGCACTTAACGATTACAATGCAGGAGTAAAAACCGGGGTTAAGCTCAGCCTGAATTTCGAAAAAATTGGTGAACGTCCTTCTGGAGTTCAGAGAGAAGATCTGCCATTGATACAAAGAGCGGCAGCAGTTATTGAATTCTTTAATGGAAAAGCATTTGCTGGTACAGGGTCAACCAACTCGAATACTCCCATTTCTTTAGGCGTTCCAAGCATAACGATTGGCCGTGGTGGAAAAGGTGCAAATGCACATTCACTTGATGAATGGTGGATCAATGAAAAAGGTGCAGAGGCCATAAAATTTGGATTGCTAATGTTAGTTTCAGAGGCAGGATTAGCAAAATAATCTGAACTTATCCTTCCGATCAAAAAAGGCTCCTCAACCTGTTTGATAGAAGATAATTTATGGAATTATCATTTTA